>JAFYUZ010000078.1 GCA_017549365.1 Clostridia bacterium | reverse complement strand
TCCTTTCATTATTCGATACCTATCGTTTTAAGTGCCTGTGCCTGAAGCTTATAAAGATTGTGATAAACTCCGCGTTTGTCAAGCAGTTCTCTGTGGGTGCCGTATTCGGGCATTTTTCCGTTTTCAATAACAACTATCCTGTCGGCATCCCGCAGGGTAGAAAGTCGGTGGGCGATCATAAGGGTGGTTCTGCCACGCGACAAAAGACCGAGGGCTTTTTGTATTCTGCGCTCGGTGCCTGTGTCCATGGCACTGGTCGCCTCGTCAAGAATAAGTATCTTGGGATTTTTAAGGATAGCTCGAGCGATAGACACACGCTGACATTCGCCGCCCGAAAGCGCCTTGTGTCCGCGGCCGACGCGGGTTTCGTAGCCATCGGGATATTTGATGATAAAGCTGTGGGCATCTGCAATCTTTGCCGCCATAAAAACTTCTTCGTCGGTGGCGTCGGGCTTGGCATAGCGGATGTTTTCCATTATCGTGCCCTCGAAAAGATAGGTTTCCTGCGAGACGATGGCAACAGCCTTGTGAAGATCTTCAAACGAAAGATCCTTTACGTCAATGCCGTCGATGGATATTTTGCCCTCGCCCACGTCATAAAGACGGATAAGAAGGTTTACAAGGGTGCTCTTGCCCGCACCCGTTTCGCCGACGATGCCGATGGTCTCGCCGGGCTCTACCGAAAAGTCGATATCGTCAAGTATTTTTCTTGTCTTGTCATAGCCGAAAGAAACGTGGGAAAACTCTATCGCCCCCTGCGGAGCTTTGAGAGGCACAGGGTCTTCACTTTCCTCCACCTCGGGGATCGAATCGAGTATTTCAAAAACTCTTTGTACCGAGTTCATACATTCTGCCCACCAGCGCGATACCTCCGAGAAAAATCCGAGAGGCTCGTAGATCATGCCCATATAACCGACAAAGGTCATAAGCGTTCCGATCTCAAATCCTTCGCTACCGCTCATAACGAGCCATCCGCCGTATGCCCAAACAACGTAGCTTCCGATGTGCATGATAAAGTTGATTATCGGAAAAGCGCAGGAATTGACCACACCTATTCTTTTGCTGGAATCGGCAAAATCTCCGCTTTTTCTGTTGAAGCGAACCTCTTCGTCATCCTCGCGGGCAAAGGCTTTTACAACTCGGATGCCCGAAAGAATATCGGTGATGGTGGAATTGAACGAGCGTCTTTTGGAATGATTTTTTGCATAAAGCTTGTCAAACATCAAAAGAAGAACGCGATAAAGCCCGAGAAAAACGGGGACGCATACAAATGCACCCAACGTGAGCCACACGTTGATGCTCAGCATTATGCCTGTGATGACAACAAACTGCACCACGTTTATCAGAAGATACGGCAGACCGTCGCAGAAGAAATAATAGATGGAATTTGCATCCGCCGTGACCGAGGTCATAAGTCCGCCCGTCTGGCGCGATGTGAAAAAGCCATAGGACAGTTTTGAAATTGCGCCGAACACCGTTTTTTTGATATCGTACGAAACTTTGGCAGAAATGCGCGAGGTGACGATGCCGTTGACGGTGGATGCAACCACGCTTAAAAGCTTTGTGCCGATGATGAGAAGAACAACATAAAGTATTTTGCCGTAGTATTTTCCTCCCGCGTCAAGCACGTCGTCGTACAGCACCGAACCTTTTATGTACGGCAAAAGCGCCGCAAGGGCGGTGGTTGCCACCAACGATACTAGGGATATCAGCATATAAAACTTGTATTTCAGGAAAAACACCGAAAGGCGCTTCATAAGCTTTGCTTTGTCCATACATTTCGGGCAGATCTTGCGCTTGGGATCTGTGTATCTGTTTCCGCACTTAGGACAACAAAGCTCTTCGTCGTCGTATTTTATCTCGTCTTCGGAAATGCTTCCGTTTTCGCAAAGCTTTTTGATATTGTCAAGAAAAACGAACATTTTGTTTTTCGCGCTCATCGAAAAACGGACGATCCCCACCCTTTCTCCGTCAAAAACCGCAGAAAGAAGCCCTGACGAAATATTCATGTCGCAGGAAAAATCCGAAAGCTTTGAAATTTCAAATTCGTTGTATGAATACTCGCAAAATTCGGTGTCTGTGTGAAGAGTTCCCAAAAACTTTCGCGAGCTGATTATGTTCCGCTTGCCCGAAAGAACGGCAAGAGTGTCAGCCGTTGCAACGCAAAAAACGTCGGTGTAATGAAAATCGAGGTCGAGATCGGTTTTGGCAAAAAACAACACGTCCTTCTCGAAAAGACCTTTTTCTTCAAAAACCGCCGCCACGTCGCGGGGCAGGATCTTTTTGTCTTCCATTTTTCCTCCTGTTTAATATACTTATCTATCCTATATAATAGCGCAAAACCTCGCTGATGTCAATATTTATAATCAATAAGGTTCTTTTTGTAAAGCATCGTCTATTCCAAACGTATTTTGTTCGGAAATATGCATATATTATATCACAACATTTCGATTTACGCAAGTGCGTATACGCAGAAACGTAAAAAAATTTACAATATTTCTTAGAGCTTATCACAAAATACTTAACCAAAGAAAGGACTTCTGCCTATCATGGATGTGAAAGACACTGTAGTAAAAAGATTCAACGAGTTATGCGCACAAAAAAACATCAGCATAAACGAGCTTGCAAATCTATCCGGAGTCACCCCTTCCACGGCATACAGTATGATGGACAAATCACGTCGTGACGTGTCTATCAGAACCATCAAAAAATTTTGCGACGGGCTGGAAATTACTCTCGGTGAGTTTTTCTCGACAGAGTATTTCGACAGTCTTGAACAAGAGATCATGTAAAACAGCAACAAAAAAGGCGACCGCACGGTCGCCTTGATTTTTATGTAAATTACGGCTTGTAGATACCCGACCAACCTTCGTTGTCGTTGTCGTCGCTGATGGACGGAGCCTTGTCCTCATCTGTGCTTTCGCCGGGCTTATATGCGGTGTCGGAATTGTCCATGTCGCCCCAGAAGATAACCTTGTCGTCGTCTTTCTTATCCTTATCGTCCTTCTTGTCGTCTTCCTTCTTTTCCTCTTCGGGCTTCTGTTCGGGAACAACGGGAGTTTCTTCAACGTTCTTGCGGTTGTCGATCACGTTGGTGATCTTTGCGCCTTCTTCGATGGTGATGTTCTTGCAATCTTCGCAGATAACGAGGTTGCCCTTGATATTCGCATCCTTTGCGATCTTGACGTCGGATGCTCTTACGATAACGCTGCCCTCGATGGTACCTGTGAGAGTTGTGGATTCATCAACGTAGAACTTTATCATATTGAACATGATCTGAGCAAATTCTGCTCTTGTGATGTTGTTCTTGGGGTTGAGTCTGCCATCCGAGCCGTTGACGTAGCCGTTAGCAACAAGGGATGCGGTGTAGCCCTTTGCCCAGGAAGAAACGTCAGAACCATCCGCAAACTTGTCAAGCACCGAAAGATCGCCGTCAGAAAGCTTGAATGCACGGGCAAGAACTGTGAAAACCTGCTCGCGGGTGATGTTGTTGTCGGGGGTCAGAAGTCCCGAGCCGTCACCTGTGAAAACGCCCATGGCAACTGCCTTCTGCATATATTCGAAATACCACTTGCTTGCGGGAACGTCTGTAAAACCTGCAAGATCATCCTTTGAGGATGCGGCAAAAGCACGGACGATGATCGTTGCCATCTGCGCTCTTGTGAGGTTGTCCTTGGGGAGGATAAGTCCATCGGAACCGGTGAGAAGACCGTTTTCAACCGCCGCGGTAAGGGCAGGAGTCGACCAGTCGTTGGGCATATCCGAAAATTCGTCAACAGTTGCGGCAGAAGCCGAGAATACGGCGGAAGCAGCAAGAAGTCCGCCGAGAACGATAGAAAGAATCTTTTTCATATCTGTTTTCCTTTCGTTTGATAAAATTGCGATAAAATTAAGTACCTGTCGCATGCACTTTCGCAAAAAATCGCTTTTTAAGTGCGGCAAGCGGCATTCGTATTTTGGTGTACAAAATCCGATACTTTAATATTATAACATCTAACTTTTCAAATGTACAGATATTTTTGTATTTATTTACGATTTTTTTAATTATTTTATTTGCCATAACGTCAATTTTTTTCCTTTTTAACGGCAAAAATGAAGTTTTTTGCTTTTTGCGAATAAAAACGCAAAATCTGCCAATACTGTTTTTGAAATCGAAAGGAGGATTTTCACTATGACAACAAAAGAATTGCTTTATGTGGAAGATGCGCTCGGTCACGCGCAGTTTTTCATGACAAAGTGTAACGAAACAGTAAGCCAGATCAAAGATGCAGATCTCAAGCTTTGCGTACAGCAGGTGTGCGACAAAAACAAGCAGATCTTTCAAAGCCTTTACGGGCTTCTCTGACAGGAGGTAGAAAAAATGGATGACAAAAGTCTTATGGAAAACATCCTTTTACTCGAAAAGGGAGTGTGCGATCTTTTTCTTCACGGAACAATAGAATCGCCCACAGCAAACGTGCACACGGCGTTTTCAAACGCTCTCAACGATTCGCTTTGTCTTCAGGACAAGGTATATGACAAAATGGCAGAAAAGGGCTGGTACCCAACTCAGCCTGTCGAACAGCAGAAGATCAATATGGTAAAACAAAAGTTCAGCACCCAAGGCTGACACAAAAAAGCTCCGTCGGTTAAGACGGAGCTTTTTTTGCGCAAGCCTGCATAGATACAAAATATTTGAAGCATTGCTTTTCAAAAGCCCTTGACATTTTTCTTCTTTTATGATATTATATACGTGCTAAATTTATAAAATCAAATATGTCTTATCAAGAGCGGCTGAGGGACAGGACCATTGAAGCCCGGCAACCTGTAAGATTTATAAGGTGCTACTTCCTGCGGATTTTTCCGAAAGATAAGAAATTATCTTCCCGCCCGTTTGCCCCTTGATAACAAAGGGGCATTTTTTGTCCCCTTTTGACAGGAAAGGAAATATATATGAAAAAGGTACTTTTCACCTCCGAATCGGTAACCGAAGGACATCCCGACAAAATGTGCGACCTTATCTCCGATTCTATTCTCGATGCAATTCTCGAACAGGATCCCATGGCACGCGTTGCCTGCGAAACCTCGACCACCACAGGCCTTGTGCTTGTTATGGGCGAGATAACCACTGAAGGCTATGTGGATTTTCAGACAGTTGTGCGCAATACAATAAACGAGATCGGTTATGACAGAGCAAAGTTTGGCTTTGACTGCCAGACCTGCGCAGTTATCAGCTCTATCCACGAGCAGTCACCCGACATTGCCCTCGGTGTTGACAAGTCGCTTGAAGCAAAAAACGGCGACACCGACAAGTATGACACCGGCGCCGGCGACCAGGGTATGGTTTTCGGTTATGCCTGCGACGAAACCCCCGAGCTTATGCCCCTGCCCATCTCTCTTGCCCACACCATGGCAAGAAAGCTTACAGAAGTTCGCAAGAACGGAACTCTCGATTATCTCCGTCCCGACGGAAAGACACAGGTCACCGTTGAATACCACGACGATGTACCCGTAAGAGTGGACGCAGTTGTAGTTTCGTCCCAGCACGCACCCGAAGTTGATCTTGCCACCATCCGCAAGGATATCGTCGAGCACGTTATCAAGCCTTGCGTTCCCGCAGAGCTTCTTGACGAAAAAACCAAGGTATTCGTCAACCCCACGGGACGCTTTGTTGTGGGCGGTCCCCAGGGCGACTCGGGACTTACCGGCAGAAAGATCATCGTTGACACCTACGGCGGATATGCCCGCCACGGCGGCGGAGCTTTTTCTGGCAAGGACCCCACAAAGGTAGACAGAAGCGCCGCATACGCCGCACGTTACGTTGCAAAGAATGTTGTTGCAGCAGGACTTGCAAAAAAATGTGAGGTCCAGATCGCATACGCCATCGGCGTTGCAAAGCCCGTTTCGGTCATGATTGATACCTTCGGCACGGGAAAAGTCAGCAACGAGATCATTGAAAACGCAGTTTCCAAGGTGTTTGACCTTCGCCCTGCCGCTATCATAGAAATGCTTGATCTTCGCCGTCCCATCTACAAGCAGCTGGCGGCATACGGCCACTTTGGCAGAGAAGACCTTGACGTCGTTTGGGAAAAGAAGGACAAGGTTGACGCTCTTCTCGACGCGGTTAAGGCTCAGGGTTGATTTTTGCCCGATATATCAAGCAAATTGTTACAAGTTGTACAGTTTGGGAAAGATATATTTGTACATTTGGTAAAAAATATCTGTTTTCCGCAACAAGGCAGTGACAAAATATACAAATTCGGATATTTTTAGCGCATTAAAGTTCTAGAAAATCAAAAAAGCGCGTTTTTTTGTGCAACATTGCCAAATAACGCCGTGAAATTTTGGGGATTTAAACTCTTTATTTTCTCGTTGTTTTTTGGTATGATATATATATTGAAAAATGCGCACATGGGCAATTTGTGCCCTTAAACGGTAAATTTTACAGGAGGATATTCTAAATGGCTAGCGTATCATTAAAGCATATCTACAAGAGATACCCCGGCGGCGTTACCGCCGTATCCGACTTCTGTCTCGAAATCAAGGACAAGGAATTTATCATCCTCGTTGGTCCTTCCGGTTGTGGTAAGTCCACCACTCTCCGTATGATCTCGGGTCTTGAAGAAATCACAGAAGGCGAACTCTACATCGGCGAAAGACTCGTAAACGACGTAGCTCCTAAGGACAGAGACATCTCCATGGTGTTCCAGAACTACGCTCTTTATCCTCACATGACCGTGTTTGAAAACATGGCATTCGGTCTTAAGCTCCGCAAGACTCCCAAGGAAGAAATCAAGAGAAGAGTTGAAGAAGCAGCTCGTATCCTTGACATCAAGCACCTCCTCGACAGAAAGCCCAAGGCTCTGTCCGGTGGTCAGCGTCAGAGAGTTGCTCTCGGTCGTGCTATCGTCCGTGAGCCTAAGGTATTCCTTCTCGACGAACCTCTTTCCAACCTCGATGCTAAGCTCCGTGCTTCCATGAGAACCGAGCTTACAAAGCTTCACAAGAGACTCGGCACAACCTTCATCTACGTTACACATGACCAGGTCGAAGCTATGACCATGGCTTCCCGTATCGTTGTTATGAAGGACGGTATCATCCAGCAGGTTGATTCTCCTCAAAAGCTTTACGACGAGCCTGTTAACCTCTTCGTTGCAGGATTTATCGGCACACCTCAGATGAACTTCATCAATGCCAGCATCCAGAAGAAGGGCGACAGCCTTTACGCTTGCTTCGGCAGCTACGAATTCAAGCTTCCCGCAGAAAAGGCAAGCAACCCCGAACTTCAGGGCTATATCGGCAAGGAAGTTATCCTCGGTATCCGTCCCGAAAACATCCACGACGAACCCATGTACCTCTCTTCCCTCAACGAGTGGGTTGCAGAAGCTGCAGTTGACGTTACAGAACTTATGGGTGCAAACATCCACCTCTATCTCAAGATAGAAGAAGCTGCTAACCTCATCGCCACAGTATCCTCCCGTTCGCAGGCTAAGTCCGGCGACACCATCAAGATCGCTCTCGACATCGCGAGAATGCACATCTTTGATAAGGATACAGAAAAGTGCATCGTTCACTAATCTTTACAAAATTAACCCCGTTGTGTTAACAACGGGGTTGTTTTTTTGCCCTGCCGCTTTGTTGCGGCTTTTTTTATATACCTTCTCCGCGGTTTTCCATAATCGACTCTGTGGTAATCGGCGAAACGAAATAGTAGGCTTTTTCGGCATGATACAAATCCACAAGTCTTGAATAAATCGCATCCGTTTCAAAATTCGGAACGCCATCGTTCTTCACAAGCGCAAGATCTCCCATAACACGCGCAAAAATCAGCTGATATCGCGGATTTTTCACAACCTCCTCAGGAAGCTTTTTGTGCAAACCAAGAAGCTTTTCGGAAAGCTCCTTCACGTAATCGGGGTTTTCAATCTTGTAGCTATACAGCTTGTACGGCTTTTTCGACGGAAAATCACAGCGTTCGTTGTCAAGAAAAGTGGCACGATTCAGCGTTTTTTCAAGTCCGAAAATGATTTCGGCAAGCTGTCCCGAATATTCTGCCCCAAAGTGATAATTGCAATATTCAAGCACTGTTTGTTTCGGATCGATCGTATGATCTCTCATCAGTTCAAGCGAAACAGCCTTGTTTATATCCTCAAATATCCCCTCCGAATACAAAGCCCCTCCTTTACAAAAGCGAAAAGTTCTTTTGAATTGCGCGGAAAGCTCTGTAGGAAAAGGATTTGCACCAAACCCTCCCCAGGGAGTGGCATTTCGCATACTTATTTCAGGGAAAGAGACAACAGGTTTTCCCGATAGCTTATCAAGATCATACGGTGTGCTTTCGGAATCAATATCAACCATCAGTCTGTCTATCCACTCGCCGTCTTCTCGTACAAGGGGAACAAAACTGCTCCACTCTTTGCCCTTTCCCGTAAAATGGTCAAACCGCCAGCAGGAAAATATGATTTCCATATGGGGATAATATTCCTTTGCAATCTTCGCCTGTTTTTTTGCAAGCTTATAAAAGCCATTGCTTCCCCACGGATAGCAATTGTCGCAGGTACAACCGCCCTGGTCATAAGGCCAAAGCATAATATAGTCAAGCCCCACAGGCAAAAAACATTCCATAAGCTCGCGGAAGGACGAAAGCAACAAATTTTCGCCCAAGACATTTGACGGGCACAACTCGGTATAATAAAAACCGCACAGTTTCTGCTCATATTTCCCGCTTTCGGTGGAATTTTCCGCACGAGTCTGCGCGGGTGCTTTTGAATAATACTCGTTGGCAAGGCGAGTCAAAGAGGTTTTCATACCGAGACTTTTGGCTTTTTTGAAAAGGCATTTCATCTTTTCAATCATCTCTGCCGCCTCGGGCTGAAAAGCAGACTCGAAGTGGTGCATATCAAACCAAAGGCAAAGTGCGTTCTGTCCCCACAGCGCAAGACTTTCGATATATTCGCATATTTCTTCGGTGGGTGCAGAGTGATAATAGTTGTAAAAATGGTTTGCAAAGTAAACAGCTCTGAAGTCGCTTTCAAAAGTTATGTCAACGTCGCTGATTTTCCCGTCACAGTGACGCACAAGATATCCCGCGGCCGCATTAAATCCCACCGCCGTATTTGCAAACACCTTTATTTCATCTTTTTCTGTTCGTATGCGGTAATTATCTTTTTCGCATTTTGTGTCTTCATAAAAATTCACCGTCATACTTATGACCGAATCCGACTTTTTAGAGTATTTATTCAACAAATATTCGGCAGCGTGCGCTTTTTCGGTATGCGCTTTGGCAAAAAGATTCATATCAAAAACCTCTTTTTAATTTATAGCGCTATTATAGCATAAAAGATTTCCTCTTGTCAATCAGACATCACCGTGTTTTTTGAAACGGCACGCAGAACTTAAAAAACTTGCCGGTTTCAAAGAAGAATGCTTAACCAAAACTTTTAAGTCCGGCGACACCTTCAAGATCGCTCTCGACATCGCGAGAATGCACATCTTTGATAAGGATACAGAAAAGTGCATCGTTCACTAATCTAAGCCTTTACTTATTCAAAGACCGCTGTTTTAAAAAACGGCGGTCTTTTTTGTTTTGTGTTGACTTTTTGGAAATAGTGATGTATACTATATATGCTACACAAAACTGAATATAAGTGATTTAATAACCTTTTATAGGGGATATTATACCTTTTTTTGCAAACACTATCATTGAATTTGATAAAAACGCAAATTCCATCTGATGGTGTTTCTTGGGGTTATTATCCCACTTATCAGGTTTTGTGTAGCGACAATCGGAGTTTGCGCTTTTTGTGCGTCAGCTTCGGTTGGCGCATTTTTTATTTTAAAGGAGGTTTCACTATGAGAAGTGGAGCAAAAAAGCACATCACAGCCGCAATTGCGTTTATTCTTGTTGGAATAACTCTTGTTTGCGGCACAGCGATCGCCACAGGCGCACGCAGAACCGAGACTATCGATGCCACTTACGACAACATCAAGATCGTTGTCGACGGTCTTACCATCGATCCTAAGGATGCCAACGGAAACAAAGTTGAGCCTTTCATCTACAACGGCACAACCTACCTTCCCGTCAGAGCTGTCGGCGAAGCTTTTGGCAAGCAGGTTTCGTGGGACGGAGTGGAAAAAATCGTATACCTTGGTCCGAAGCCGGGCGAAATACAGAATTGGTTTTCTCAGTGCATGCCGTATCAATATGGCGAAAGCGCCAAGGTATTCACTTATGAAAATAACAACTCGTTTAATATGTCGGGCAAAAAATATACTGACAGTTTTGCTTTAGCAAGGGATGACTTTGCATCTTTTAACCTTGACGGAAAATACAATAGCGTAACATTTATCGCTGGACATATTGATGGACAAACCAATTGGGATGCAACATTAAAAGTATTTGTAGATGAAAAACTTGTGCTTACAGAAGTACTCAAACACGATGGCCTTGCAAAAAAATTTGAAATTCCGCTTAACGGAGCTCTTCATATGAAGATTGTATTAGAATCAAAAGTCTATAATTGTTTTTATGGCTTCGCAGACGGACACTTTGAATAAGATGCAAAAAGAAACCGCGGCAAAACCGCGGTTTCTTTGACGTAATTGATTGTTTCGGAACTTATGCCCAGAACATTCCGTTGGGCTTGGGCTCGCTGATGATAACCGAGCGGAGGAACGAAACTGCCTTTTCAAGGCCTTCGTTGATAGTCATGTAGCTATCCTCGTGTTCAATGCTCATTACGTGGTTGTAGCCAACGAGCTGGAGCATGGAAACCATTTCCTTCCACATCGAGTAGTCGTTGCCGTAGCCGAGGCTGCGGAATACCCACGAGCGGTTGAGCTCGTCGCCGTAGTGCTTGCAGTCAAGCACACCGTTGACAGCTGTGTTGTACTTGTCGATCTTGGTATCCTTTGCGTGGAAGTGGAAGATCGCGCCCTTTGTGCCGAGCTCCTTGATGGCAGCTGTGGGGTCGATGCCCTGCCAGATAAGGTGGGAGGGGTCGAAGTTTGCGCCGAGGCAATCGCCGACAGCGGCTCTGATCTTAAGCATGGTTTCGGGGTTGTAAACGCAGAAGCCGGGGTGCATTTCGAAGGCGATCTTATTTATACCGTAGCTTTTTGCGATCTCGGAAGTCTTCTGCCAGTAAGGAATGAGAACGTCGTTCCACTGATAGTCGAGAACCTTAAGAAAATCTTCGGGCCAGGGGCAAGTTACCCAGTTGGGCATCTTATCCTCGGGGCTTCCGCCGGGGCAACCCGAGAAGGTGATTACGGTTTCAACGCCGAGCTCGTTTGCGAGCTTGCAGGTTGTTTCAAACTTTTCGTGAGAAAGCTTTGCAAAATCCTTATCGGGGGAAACTGCGTTTCCGTGAACCGAAAGAGCAGAGATTTCAATGTTGTATTTGGGGAAAAGCTTCTTGTATTCTGCAAGCTTTGCCTTGTCAGCAAGAAGTTCTTCGGGCTTTGTGTGCGCATCGTTTGTGTATCCGCCTGTACCAAGCTCAACCGCTTCTACTCCGAGGTCGGAAAGATAGGAAAGCATTTCTTCAACAGGCTTTGATGCCAAAGATGCGGAAAGTACGCCAAGTTTCATATCGTTTTATCCTTTCAAAACAAATTAGTCTTCAAAATAGTAGGGCTTGCCTGTCTTTGCGGAGGTGTAGATACCTTCAAGGATTCTTGTTACGCAGTAAGCCTGCTCGGGAAGAACGAAGGGCTCGGTATCGTTGATGATGCTGTTGATCCAACGATATGCTTCCATATCACCTGCAGTGGGAGCGCCGCTGCCTTCGTAAAGCGGAATACCTCTTACGTTGAGGTCGGGCTTTGTAACATACTGCTTGCCGTGCATAACGCCGTTGATACGAACGCCGTCAAGCATATCTGCGCCTGCCTTTGTACCTGCGAGAGTTGTGATTGCTTCGCGGGTGTCAAGAAGGTTGATTGCCCAGGACGATTCGAGGTTGATAACCGCGCCGTTTTCCATAACGATAAAACCGAATGCACTGTCTTCTGTTGTGAACTTTTCAGAGTTCCAGTCGCCGCCGGGGTTGCCGGTGTTTTTCTGGTCGTTGAGCTTGTGGAAGGTCTGACCTACGCAGTACTTGGGCTTGTAGTTGTTCATGCACCAGAGAGTGAGGTCAAGAGCGTGGGTTCCGATGTCAATAAGGGGACCGCCACCCTGCTTTTCTTCTTCAATAAATACGCCCCATGTGGGAACGCCGCGACGTCTGAGAGCTGTTGCTCTTGCGTAGTAGATGTCGCCGAGCTCGCCGTTGTCGCACATTTCCTTAACAAGCATTGCGTCGTTGCGCTGTCTGTTCTGATAGCCGATGGTGAGCTTCTTGCCTGTTCTCTTTGCGGCATCGAGCATCTTCTTTGCTTCAACAGAGTTGATTGCCATGGGCTTTTCGCACATTACGTGCTTGCCTGCTTCAAGAGCATCAACTGTGATATAGCTGTGGTCGATGTTGGGAGTGAGCACGTGAACTACGTCGATAGACTTGTCAGCGAGAAGTTCTTTGTAGTCTGTGTATACCTTTGCGTCGGGTGTGCCGAATTTCTTTGCGGCAGCTTCTGCTCTGTCAACAACGAGGTCGCAGAAAGCAACCATTTCACACTGGGGAACCTTTGCAAGTGCAGGCATATGCTTTGCGTTTGCAATTCCTCCGCAGCCTATGATACCAATCTTCAATTTTTCCATAATTTGAGTACCTCCGTCCATAATTCTTATATGAGCATACCACGATTGCCGATATACTCCGTTACTTTAATTATATAGTTTGCATCGTCTGTTGTCAAGCTTTTTTAAGCATAAACCTGCCGCATCAGGTCAGCTTTTTGCAAAACCGATTGACTTTTTCGCCGCAAGATGGTATACTCTTAAATAAGAACCCAAAAAGCGAGGTATAATAAATGAAAAGACTGATATCTTTTGTTTTTGCCCTTTTGATACTTATTCCGTCCTTTGCCTTTGCAGGCGTTTGTGCTCAAGGTGCGGTAACGGTTTTTGTGGACGGAACCATGGTCGAATTTGACGTTGCTCCCCAGATCATAAACGACAGAACCATGGTGCCCATGCGTGCAATTTTCGAGCAGATCGGCGCCGAGGTCACCTGGGACGACAGCACCAAAACCGCCATCTCCCAAAAAGGCGACATCACGGTTAAGATCGCCATCGGCGAATACAAGCTTAACAAAAACGGAGTTGATATTGCCATCGACGTACCCGCGCAGATCGTTGATTCAAGAACTCTCGTACCTGTAAGAGCAATTTCCGAAAGCTTTGATTGCGAAGTTTTTTGGGACGATGCCACAAGAAGCGTGCGTGTTGTGACACTTAAGCTTTCTGCACCCGTGCTTACAGAAAACGACAATGCCGTTGTCTGCACTATCGGAGAAGAAAAAATATCCAGGGCAACCTACAACCTCTATGCCGCAATGACAGCACTTTCGGACGAAAACAGCGTTATAGACGTTATAAAAACCTATGAAGCTATGTACAAATACCACACCGACAATGGTGTTCCCATGGCAGGCGTTCTTTCGGACGTTATCAATACGCAGATCCATAAGCTTGTAAACGGCGATGCATACGCCCAGCTTATCACCCAGTACAACACCACAGACGCCGCCCTTCGCGACTATCTTGAAAAATCCTATTTCATCACCTACGCTCAGGCGTTTGAGCCTATCGGTCAGTACACCGATGCGCAGATCGCGGCGTATGCAAGAGCAAACTACGTGCGCACAAAGCACATTCTTGTAAAGGACAAAGCGCAGGCAGAAAAAATTCTTGCCGAGCTTAAAAACGGTGCTTCGTTTGAAGAAATGGTAAAAGAGTACAGTATCGACAGCATGGACGTTGAAACGGGATATGTTTTCGGCAAGGGCAGAATGGTAAAATCGTTTGAAGAAAAATCCTTTGAACTTGCAGAAGGCGAAATATCCGAGCTTGTTGTGTCGGAATACGGATATCACATTATCAAGAAATATCCCATGTCCGAAATAACAGACGAATACATCGTCAAAAACTTTGGCGAAGATATCTGTGCCGAGCTTGACAATCTTGCATATCAGGCAAACGTCAAGGCGGTTTTGGAACAGTTGACCGTCAGCAAATAAAAATTTACCGGGTTGTAAAAACAGCCCGGTTCTTTTTTGCAAAAAATACGAAAATTTTTCGTAACATAATCTGTTGACAAAGGCTTTTTTGTATGCTACAATGCAGGAAAAACGGAGGAAATGCTTATGAAAAACATAACAATTGACCTTTCAAAAGATATGGGCAAAATCAAGCCCATGCATGCCGTAAACAATGGCCCTGTTTGTTCAAGATCTGATATGACCAGCGGTAATTTTGCCACATACAAAGCGGCACGTTTTCCTTATGCAAGAAACCACGATGCCTCTATCGACTATGATTACGGAGGAAGTCACGTTGTTGACGTAAATTGCATTTTCACAAATTTTGATGCCGACGAAAACGATCCCGCAGCCTACGACTTTTTCCTTACAGACATACTTGTGAAGAATACCTACGATGCAGGCACAAAGGTTTTCTATCGCCTTGGCGCATCTATTGAGCATTGGCAGCAAAAATACAACACCCTTCCTCCAAAGGATTTTGCGAAGTGGGCGCGCATCTGCGAGCATATCATCATGCACTACACCGAAGGCTGGGCAGACGGTCACCACTATGACATGGAATACTGGGAGATATGGAACGAGCCTGACGGAAGACTTGATGACGATCCCCACAAGCCTTGCTGGGGTGGAACAAAGGCACAGTTCTTTGAATTTTTCACCATTGCGGCAAAATATCTGAAATCCCGCTTCCCGCATCTCAAGATCGGCGGACCTGCCATGGCATTCAGATATTACGACTGGCTCGACGAGTTTCTTGAT
>JAFYUZ010000077.1 GCA_017549365.1 Clostridia bacterium | reverse complement strand
TATATCCTCGGGGGTTCTGCCCTCTTTTTTCGTCAGATATTCGTCGGCATCAATAAGCTCGCGGGAAAGCTTTTTTGCAAGGATCTTTCCCACCGTGGTCTTTCCGCAACCGGGCATACCCACAAGGATGATATTGCGCACACCCGATTCGATGATACCGAGCACTTTTTTTGTTATCCCGAAAACGTCCGCGTTTTCTTTGTCAAAAAATATTCTGTCTGCCTCCACCGCCTGCGCCACAAGCATCGAAAGTCCGCCTGCTGTGGGGATGCCGCGCTTTTGCGCATCGAGAATAAGCCGCGTTTTGCCGGGGTTGTAGATAACGTCGGCAACCCCCGAAAGGTCGGCAAATTTTGAAATGTCAATGGGAGAGATGCCGTTTGACGGGTACATTCCCACAGGGGTGGTGTTGATGATGATCTGCGCGTCCGCATGGTCGGTGTATACGTTTTCATAATTCACCCTGCCGCTTCTCGAAACGGTTACCGCCTCTTTTGCGCCAAGCTTTTTGCAGGCGGCGTTTGCCGTAAGGCTCGTGCCCCCCGTGCCGAGTATCAGCACCTTTTTGCCGCATATTTCAACGCCCGCAAGGCGAAGCATATATATAAATCCGAAAATGTCGGTGTTGTAGCCGTAAAGCTTGCCGTTTTTGTTTACAACGGTGTTGACCGAGCCTATCATTTTTGCCTCGTCCGACACGATATCGCAAAGGGCGTATGCATCGGTTTTGTAGGGAATGGTAACATTTACGGCGCAAAATTCCCTTTTTTCAAAGAAAGAATAAAAATCCTGCTTTGTCATACTGAGAAGACGGTATTTTTCGTTTCCCAGCATTTTGTGGATTATTTCGGAATAGCTGTGCGAAAGCCGCTCTCCGCAAAGTCCGTATTCTGCCATTTGGATCAGTCCTTTTTAATCAGAGCTTGCGCCGCAAAAAAATCTTTTTTGGAAACGGCGTATTCGATAACGGTTTTGTATTCGTTTTTGATATAATACGAGTTTTTGTAGGTGGTGACGTAGCTCATGCCGAGCTTTTCCATCACTCTTTTTGACGAATTGTTTCCGTCGATATAGCGTGCGCAGATGCGATCAAGATCAAAAACGGCAAAGCCGAATTTCAAAACGGCACTGCACGCCTCAACGGCAATTCCGCGGCCCCAATATTCGGGAGAGAGCACATATCCTATCTCGGCGGAATTTTCGTCCTGATCAAAGGAGGTGAAACCGCAGGTACCGATGAACTTTGCATCCTCCCTGTATTCCACGCCAAAATCCCAAAAGGCGCCTTTGTCGTATTTTTTACCGAGCAGCTTTATATACCGCTCGGTCTCTTTTTCGCTTTTGTGCGGATTCCAGGTCAGATATTCCGTAACGTCCGCCCTGCACGAATATTCATACATATCGGCGGTGTCGCGGTTTTCTATTTTTCGCAAAACAAGCCGTTCGGTGTCTATCTGCGGAATGTTTGAAAAAACTTCTTTTATTTTTCTGTCGTTAAGTATCTGCATTTCAAAAACCTTTTTTTGCTATCTGTGTGATCTCGGATGCGTGGTAAACCACCCTTGTCGGCACGTTTTCTTCAAAAGCTTTGGTTCCCGCAAAGCCCCAGGCAACCCCGACAGAGGGAATCCCCGCGTTCTTTGCCGTCTGCACGTCAACGCCCGAATCGCCCACAAAAAATGCGTCGCTCCGCTTTTTTCCCAACGCCTCAAGCGCCATGTCCACCCTGCGCGCATCAGGCTTTACGGGAGCTTTGTCGCTGTTGCCCTCGTAATATCCGAAAAGATCGCCGAAATAGTGGGGGATCATTATCTTGGTCTGCACGTCGGGCTTGTTGGTGACAATGCCAAGCCTTGCACCGCAGGCATAAAGCTCCTCCAGCATTTCCATCACACCGTCATATACTTTTGAATCGACGGTGCAACATTCGCAGTATATGCCGATGTAGGTGGCAAGCACCTCGTCAACAAGCTTTTCGTTTGCCGCTTCTTTTTCGGGCAGGGCACGGCGAATAAGCATACGGGCGCCGTTGTTGAGATAAGATCTCACCTCGTCGTTCGTATGCTTCGGGAACGAAAAAATTTCCATCGTGCGGTTTATGGCACAGGCACAGTCAGCGACTGTGTCGATGACTGTGCCGTCAAGATCAAAAAGTATGCAGGAATAAGAAAGATCAGACATTAAGCTTTGCCTTCTTTTCGCAAAGGAAATCGTAAGCAAGCTTGATATCGTCGTAAGGATTGTCGCCAACCTCGCGCTCGATGGTGAGATATCCGTCAAAGCCGACTTCAACAAGCTTTTTAAGGTATGCATCAAAGGGCACATCGCCTGTACCCAAAGGAAGCTCGATGTACTTGTTGTCGGGAAGCATTCTGCCGTCCTTTGCGTGGGTGTGAACGATGTAATCCTTGAGGTGTTCAACCGCATCCACAGGATCGTCGCCTGCGCACATAACAAGGTTTGCGGGGTCAAGGTTTACTCTTACGCCCTTGGCATCAAGCGATCTTAAAAATCTTGCAAGTCTCGATCCGGGTTCGGGACCTGTCTCAAGAGCAAAGCAAGAGCCGATGCTGTCAGCGTAGGATGCAAGCTCGTTGCACGCCTTGCGCAAAACTTCTGTGGTTGCGTTGTCAACCTCGGGGACCTGATGGATGTGGGTTGTAACGATGTTACAGTCAAGCTTCTTTGCCACATCAAGAATTCTCTTGGAGATCTCGATGTACTTGGGGTTCTGCTCGGGATCGTCAAAGCCATATCCCATGTCGCCGCAGATAGCCGAGAAGATGAGGCCGTTGGACTTCATGATGTCCATAACTTCCTTTATCTTTGCGTCGTTCATTTCGTCAACGCGAAGCAGCTGGCTTCTGTCTGTGATATAAGCCTGAATACCCGTAACTCCGAGACCTGCCGCAGTCTCGATTGATTCACGGAAAGTTTCTTTTCTGAAGGATTCAGCCATTGCGCCGATTTTGAGTGCCATAATTTGGTTCCTCTCTTTCGTTTTTTGTTTTTTAAAGCTCGTCCAGCGTAAGATAAAACGCGGGAAGCATATTGTCTATAAAATATTTAACCTCGTCAAGGTCGGTGTTTTCCACCGAACGGAAGCTGCTCTCGTGCGCCTTGGTAAATTCGGAATTTCCGTTTTTTACCTCTTCGATGCACTTGATAAGAGCGCAAAGCTTGTCTGCCGACTTTATGATCTTTCTCTCGTCGTCCGAGCAGTTTTCGTTTATGATATCAAAATATTCGTCATAAAGCTCGGATGGCAGTTTTTTCAAGATCTGCTCTTTGGCGTGCTCTTCTATCTCGCGGTAGCTTTTTAAGATATCGTCGTTGTAGTATTTGACGGGGGTGGGAAGATCACCCGTGACAAGCTCGGATACGTCGTGATAAAGAGCAAAAAGGGCGATGCGGTCGGGGTCGTAGCTTTTGCCGTAGATCTTGTTGCCAATGACCGCAAGGCAATGGGCGATCATGGCGGTCTGTGCCGAATGCTCGGTGAGATTTTCGTATCGCGAATTTTTCATCAGACCCCAGCGGTTGATGTATTTCATTCGGAATGCAAAGGCAAAAAACGAATTTGACAAGCGTACTCCCTCCTCTTTTTTCGGTTATTTTCATATTATAGAGCAAAATAAAAAATATGTAAAGAGAAATTTTGTAAAATTGCAGATTTTGTAAGAAAAACGATAGAAAGTGTAAAAGATACGACACTGTATCAGATCATTTTGTGTGCTCTGCAGTTTGTTCGGCGGTTTTTTTGAGCTTTTCGGTGATCTTTTTTAAAAAAGACGGCAGGGGCACTCCCACCTCCGACAGATTTTCAAGAATACTCACCACCTCGTTCAGTATCAGCCACACGGTTACAAGGGTGCCGAAAAAGCAGATCTTTGCCCCGGGCATTCCGATATCGGAAGATACGCTTGCAAGAACATAGTCGATTATGATACCGCAGACCACGGCAAACATATAACACAGCTTTTTCACTATCCCCACAATGCCAACGCGGCTCGAAAGTCTGCCCGTCACATACGCCCCCACCATTCCCGTGACATAATCGGCACACATGGCAAAAAGCAGAACAATGATCGGCAAAGCCAGCTTTTCAAGATATATGGCGGCGGCAGAAAGTGCCGCCGACAAAAGTGGTTTTATAAAATCTTTTTTCATCACGTTTTCCTTTCTTTTTCAAGTTCCGTTATTTTTTCGCAGCACCGCTTTAAAAGCGTGCGCACATATTCGTATCTGATCTGCGCCCTGCCCGACAGCATCAACTCCCACGAAACCATGTTTTCGCCTGTGACAATGCCCAAAACCATCAGCTTTTCCACAAGATCGTCATAGCTGAACCTGTTTTTTGTCTCGTAGTAATACTGCGCTCTTTTGTTGACTATTCCGGTGTATTCGCAGATGTCAAGGCTTTCTTTCGTCACTCCTTTCGGGCGCAGTTCAAGATGCAGATGCACCCCCGTGACCTTGCCTGTGGCGCCCATTTTTCCGATGGGATCCCCAACTTTCACGCTACTTGCGTTTTGGGCGTAAATTTCGTCAAGGTGAGCGTAATATATCCTTCTGCCGTCGGACAGAGTCTGGCGGACGTATTTTCCGAAGCCGTCCTTTTCGTACAGGACAGAAACCTCCCCGTCCCCCACCGCATACACTGTGGTGTCGTCGATCCCCACAAGATCAAGCCCCTTGTGGTATTCCCTTTTTCCAAAAAGATTTCGCCATCCTCTTTCGCAGGTAACTCGAAAACTTCCCTTAAACGGTGATAACATATTTTTCTCCTTTCAACAGTTCCGCCGCAAGCATGCTCCGCGGCGTGCGAGCTTTCCCTTTTGTTTTCTGTCGGAGATATTATATCAAACATTTGTTCTTTTGTCAATACGTTTTAGAACTTTTGTTCTTTTTGTTTGTCAAAAAGTCGCTTTTTGCCACTTTACAAACGAGCAAAAGTATACTATACTGAATTTATACCACTCTTTACAAAGGAGAAAAAATATGTTTGAAAGAATATCCCCCGAACAGGCGGGCATTTCGTCCGAAGCGATACTTAACTACATAAAAACCCTCGAGGAAAACAACCTTAACACCCACTCGCTCATCCTTGCCCGCGGAAACAGCATTATTTCCGAAACTCATTATGCTCCCTTCTGCCGCGATTTCAAGCACCGTATGTATTCGGTGTCAAAAAGCTTTGTGGGCATTGCAATAGGCCTTCTTATTGACGAGGGCAAAATGTCGCTTGACGACAAGTTTGTAAGCTACTTTCCCGAGTACGTCACCGACGAAAACTGCGATGCCGAGCTTGCCGAAATGACCATCCGCGACACCCTTACCATGTCCACCTGCCAGACGGCTCTCGGATACTGGTTCTATTCAAACACAGACGACAGACTCAAGCTTTATTTCCACCAGCCGCACAAGTATTATTCGCAGACCATCTGGGAATACGACAGCCCCGTTTCCTATATGCTGGGCGCCATCGTCGAAAGGATCACCGGCAAGCCTTTTCTTGATTATATGAAAGACCGTTTTCTTTCAGACATCGGTTTTTCAAAAGACGCCTACTGTGTAAAATGCCCCGGCGGACATTCTTTTGCCGATTCGGGCGTTATGTGCACCACCTACGATCTTCTGCTTTTTGCCCGCTTTGTTATGAACAACGGCGCATGGAACGGCAAGCAGTATATGAGCGAAGAATACGTAAAGGATGCAACGTCATATCTCGTGGCAAACAATCATTACGGCTCGGTCTCCTATTCCTCTCTCGGCTACGGATATCAGATCTGGCAGTCGTATGACGGCGGCTTCTGCTTCCTTGGTATGGGCGATCAGCTTGCCATCTGCGACAGAGCCCACGATTTTATCATGGTAATCACCTCTGACAACCAGGGAAATCCCCACTCGCGCTTCCTTATTTTCCACGATCTTTACAACAACATCATAAGAAAGCTGTCGGACAAGCCCTTGCCCGAAAACAAGCAGGCGTACGATGCTCTTTGCAAATATGAGAACACAAGAGTGCTTAATTTTGCAAAGCCCATGTTTGACACTTCTTTTGGCAAAGAGATCTCGGGAAAAACATATACCCTTTACGAAAACCCCATGAAGATAGAAAAATTCCGCATTGACTTTGACGATTGCGGCGGCACCCTTTATTACACCAACGCCACCGGCGACAAGGCAATAAAATTCGGATACGGACACAACGAATTCCAAAAATTCCCCGAAGAAGGCTACTCGGACATGACCGCAGGCAAGCCCTGCCCCGGCAACAAATACGAATGTGCCGTTTCGGCAAACTTTTTGGAGGCAAAAAAGCTTCATATCAAGGTGCAGGCCATAGACAAATATTTTGGTATTCTCGACATGATCTTTTCTTTCAAGGACAACCGCGTTACCGTGAAGATGGAAAAGACGGCAGAAGCCTTCTTTGACGAATATCAGGGCATTGCAATGGGAAAATGTGAATAACAATTCAAATAACAATATAAAAAAGGCTCACACATGGTGAGCCTTTATTTTTATTCTGTAATAAACCGATTTGGGAAATAATATATTAAAGATAGTTGCACAGTTCTGTAAGTTTTTTTGCACATTCGGCGCAAACAAGCTTGTCCTTGTACTTAACTGTGTTTTCGCTGGAGCCGCAGAAAAGGCAGGTGGGGTTGTATTTTTTCAAAATAACTTTGTCCTCGTCAACAAAGATCTCGATGGGCTCATCCACTTCGTAACCCATTCTTTTTCGAAGATCTGCGGGAAGCACGATCCTTCCCAATCTGTCAACTGTACGCACGACCCCCAATGGTTTCATAGCAATCCCCCTCTTTTTTCATATCGTTTTTTATATCTTTTTTCATACTTACATTATACAACATTTTTCTCCCGATGTCAACATTTTTCTTCTGTAAAAGCACATTTTTGGCAAGTTTTGTCAAATTTTCAAAGAAAGGTCGATGCCTGTGTTAACAAAAGTTTTTTCGGTTCTCGTTTCCGCCTCTTTTGTATTTGCCTTGCTTTGCGGCAGAATGGCGCAGCTGGGTGATGCCATAATAAACGGTGCTTCGGACGCCGTTTCTGTTTCGGTATCAATGCTGGGAATGCTGTGCCTTTGGAAAGGGATAATAAATGTTCTTGACGGCGCAGGCGTAACAAAGCTGATATCAAAGCTTTCGCGGCCGATACTTTGCCGCATCTACCCCTCAGCCTTCAAAAAAGGGGTTGGCACAAGCGAAATATCGGCAAATTTTGCCGCAAACCTTTTGGGGCTTGGCAACGCCGCCCTTCCCTCGGGGCTTTCTGCCATGCAAAATCTTGCGCAGGACCGCAGTCTTTACCGCGACATGATGACCTTTTCGGTGCTTGCCACCTGTCCCATACAACTTGTCCCCACAACCCTTATCGCCCTTCGCTCGGCATCTGGCTCGTTGGCGCCCCACGCCATAATCGCACCGATTCTTGTCTGCTCTCTTGCCACATTACTCTTTGCCGTGGTGCTATGCAGAATATGCGCGTTTTTTGACGGCAGAAAAAGGAGAAAAAGATGACGTCGGTTGCCTCATTTTTTCTTCCTGCCGTATTTTTGTGCAGTGCGGCAGTGATGTTTTTTTCAAAAAAAGACACCCTTTCTCTTTTTCTTTCGGGATGCCGTGACGGAGCAAGGCTGACCTATGATCTTTTGCCCACCCTCATACTTCTTATCGTTGCGGTAAAAATGTTTTCGGCAAGCGGCGGAATGGATGCTTTGTGCCGCGCCGCATCCCCCGTGTGCAAAGCGCTTGGGATACCGCCCGAGCTTTTGCCCGTGGCAACCGTCCGTCCGATTTCGGGAAGCGGAGCCACTGCTGCGATAACAGAGCTTTTTTCGCTTTGCGGACCCGACAGTTCTGCGGCTCTTTCGGCATCGGTGTTTATGGGCTCGTCCGACACGATCCTTTATACCCTTTCGGTGTATTTTTCGCATATAAAAGCGAAACGGACAGGATACGCCCTGCCCGTTTCTTTTGCCGTTATGATATTTTGCCTTGTTTTTTCGTGCTTTATTGCAAAATTGATGCTTTAACCGACAATGCTTCCGCCCCATTCGACCGCGGTAAAGCCTTTTCTTTCGGGAGAAGAAAGTATCTGTTCTTCTGTATCCACGTATTCATCCGAAGCTTTCACCGCCATGAATACGCGGATGACCGTGTCGGGACGGGGAGATATTTCAAGAGGTGCGTTTTCGGTGTAGACCTCGTTTTGAAAAGCTATGAGATTGTATGGATTTTTCTCCATCTGCGGCAACCAGAAAACGATAAATTCGTTTGCCTCACGCCTTGTAAGACCAAGCTTTGCAAGGGCATCTTCAAGAAAAGCCGCCGTGTCCTCGCCTTTTACGCAAAAGCTCTGTGAAAAATCGTATTCCGCGCCGCTTTCGCCCTCCCAATAGAGGTAGTTGTATTCTTTGCCCTTGCCGTCAACGATCGTTCCGTCGGGGTGCGCCGTAACAAGCCAGCCGTCGGAATATTTGGGATAAGTGCAGGTAAGCTTGCCTTTGTAGTCAAGCTTTACGCTGACGTCGGTCTCTTTTTCGGGGTAAAGGTAGATGACGGGCTTATAATCGACGGCAAAATATTCTTCGTTCAAGTGCTCGACGGTGATCTTTTCGGCATAGTACCAGCCCGAAACGCATTTGTCCACCATATCATCGGCACTTTCTGCCGCATCGCCTGCCAAAACCGAAACTGTCATGTCGCACGAAAGATAGTCAAAGTCAAATTCATCCTCGGAAATGCCGAGAGCATCAAAAATTTCGCCGTCGGCAACAACAAGCTCGGTGTCGTCTGTTATGCGAAATCCCAGATTTTCCTTTTCGCAGGCAAGCTCAAAAAACATATTCTCGCCCTTTTCGTCCTGACCAAAGGTGACGATCTCGCCTTTTTTTACATTCTGCCCTTTGCATCCGCAAAGCAGGACAAGACAAAGAACAAAGGTTAAAATGATGGTGATTTTTTTCATAAGGTTCATCCTCCTTTTGCCTTTTAGACGAGCATTTTTTTGCTTTTGTTCCGTGAAATTTTCTTTATTTTCGCTTTTTGTTGATTTTTGTGCGAGGATATGGTACAATAAAAGCAATATATAATTATCAGAGGTAGACAAAATGCTAAAGATATTTCACACGGCAGATATTCATCTCGACGCCCCCTTTTCGCTTTCCGATCCCGTCGAGGCAGAAAAGCGCAGAACGGGACTTCGCAGCACCTTCTGCTCGATGATCCACGCGGCAAAGCGCATGGAGGCAGACGTTTTTCTCATTTCGGGCGACCTTTTTGAAGAAAGCTTTGTAACAAAAGACACGGCATCCGCCGTGCTTCGCGAGATAGAATCCTTTCCGACCTGCAAATTTTTCATAATCCCCGGCAACCACGATCCGTACAGCGAAAATTCCCCCTATTCCCTTCTCTCGTGGCCCGAAAACGCATATATTTTCACAAGCGAGCAGCCGACATATTTTGACATTCCCGAAAAAAACGCGCGCATCTACGGCCACGCATACACCTCAAAAGAGCTGAAGGACGGAATTTTCTCGGGATTTCACGTGGATGACGAAAGCAAGATAAACATTCTTCTTGCCCACGGATTTGTAAATATGCCCCAATCGTCGTGCAACGTCCTTATGAAAAGCGACATAGAAAAAAGCGGACTTGACTATATCGCCCTCGGCCACGTGCACACGGGCGACGATTTTGAAAAGCTCGGCGACACCTATTTTGCCTATTCGGGTTGTGCGGTGGGCAGAAGCTTTGACGAATGCGGCTACAAATCGGCAATAATCGGCGCCATATCCAAAGAAAACGGCAAGGCCGACGTAAAGCTTGGCAGATTCAAATGCTCCGACCGAAGATTTGAAATACTTAAAGTTGACCTGACGGGGGCAAAAAGCACCTCCGAGGCTCTTTCGATCATCGCGCAAAAGGGCGCGGAATACGGCGAGGACACCTCTCTTCGCATCATTCTTGACGGTGCGGTATCGCCTGATATTTCCATCGATACAGACTCTGTGTCAAAGGTTTTGAAAATGCCATCATACATCGAGCTTTGCGACAACACCCTTCCCTTTTTTGATGCCGAAAAACTGCGCGAGGACAAAACGGTTATCGGCGCTTTTTACAGAAGCCTTGAGGACAAGCTTGAATCGGACGATCCGAAAATCAGAAAAACGGCGTTTCTTGCGCTGAAATACGGACTTGCCGCCCTTTGCGGCAGAGATATCGGAGCCGAATAAGTATTTTATTTTGTCTTTTTCGCCCGTTTTTACGACAAAAACCAATATTGAATTATATTTTTAAAAGACCTATAATATTACCGCAAGCTTTTTTTGCGGCAAATCCATGTGAGGAAACAAAATTGCAGGAACAACCAAAGCTTGAAAAAGTTACCGACACCCTTTCGGTCTATCAGCAAAAAGGGGTATTCTTTTACGGCACCGACGCCGTGCTTCTTGCGGCATACGCATCGGGCGCGGTGAAAAGAAACAGCCAAAGCCGAGGCATCGAGCTTTGCTCGGGCACGGCGTTTGCTTCTCTTTCGCTTCTTGACAAATTTCCGCATCTTTCAATGTCGGCACTCGAAATAAACAAAAAGGCGTGTGAGCTTTCAAACATGAGTGCCCGCGAAAGCTCGCTTTCCGAAAGATTTTCGGTTACCTGCGGCGATGTAAAATGCGCACGCTCGCTTTTTTCGTCCGAGCGGTTTGATTTTGTCATCTGCAATCCGCCGTATATGACGGCAACCAGCGGAAAAATGTGCGCCGACGATTACAAAACGGTGGCGCGCCACGAAATACTTTGCAACATAAGCGACATTTTTGCCGCATCGTATTTTCTTTTGGGCACGGGGGCAAGCCTTTTCATCGTTTACCGCCCCGACAGGCTTTCGTCGCTTTTTTCGGCGGCAAAGGAAAACAATTTTGAGATCAAAAAAATGACCTTTGTTTTTTCAAAGATAGACCGCGAACCGCCCCTTGTGCTTTGCGAAGCAAAAAAACAGGCAAAAGAAGGGCTGGTTCTCACAGAACCCCTTATAATCTACGGTCCCGACGGACAGTACACCGAAAAAATGCGCCGCGTATGCGAGGAAGGAGAGATGTCTTTTGGCAAATGAGATAGAAAAGGGCGCCCTTTACGTGGTCGCCACCCCCATCGGCAACCTCTCGGACATAACCGAACGTGCAAAAAAAGTGCTTGCCGAGGTGGATTTTATCGCCGCCGAGGACACGCGCGTTTCGGGGCTTTTGTTATCAAGATTTGACATAAAAAAACCGATAGTAAACTACTTTGAACACAACAAAAAAGCGGCAGGCGAAAAAATAATCTCCGAGCTTCTTGCCGAGAAAAGCTGTGCCCTTGTGACGGACGCGGGCACACCCGCCATCTCCGATCCCGGCACAGAACTTTGTGAAAGCGCGCGGCAAAGCGGTATAAAGGTCATTCCCGTTCCGGGTGCCTGCGCCGCTATATGCGCTCTTTGCGCCACGGGATTTGACAGCAGAAGATTTATTTTTGAAGGATTTTTGCCCCAGGACGGCGAAAAAGAAGAGGTGCTGACAAGCCTTGTAAACGAGCGCCGCACCGTCATTTTCTACGAAGCGCCCCACAGGCTCAAAAAAACTCTTGCCGATCTTTTTTCTGCCCTTGGTGACAGAAAGATCTGCCTTTGCCGCGAGCTTACCAAGATAAACGAAGAATTTACCATAACTACCCTTTCGGAAGCCATAGAAATGTATGAACAAAAAGATCCGAGAGGCGAATACGTTCTTGTGCTCGGCGGAAAAGCCGAGACCGAAGAAGTTTTTTGGCAAAAGCTTTCGGTTAAAGAGCACGTGGATTTTTATATTGACAAGGGACTTTCAAAAATGGACGCCATAAAGGCGTGCGCAAAAGACCGCGGTGTTGCAAAAAACAGCATTTACAAGGAAATGCTCTGACATGATATACGACAACAACAAACGATACAACACCCTCGACGGATATCTGAAATCAAAATTCGGTTGCAAGGTGGCAAAAGTCAGCCTTAACGCAGGTTTTTCGTGCCCCAACCGCGACGGGACGAAAGGATATGGCGGCTGTATATATTGCTCACCCATGGCAAGCGGAGATTTTGCGGGAAACTGCCAAAAAAGCATCCGCGAGCAGTTTGACGATATATCGGCACAGATGGCAAAAAAATGGAAGGACGCAAAGTTTATGCCCTATTTTCAGGCGGGCACAAACACCTACGCCCCCATATCGAAGCTTCGCGAGGTCTATGAGCAGGCGCTTGCCATCAAAGACATCGTGGGCATCAGCATCGCCACCCGCCCCGACTGTATATCCTGCGAAACTCTTTCGTATCTTGAAGAAATATCGCAAAGAACCTATCTTTCGGTCGAGCTTGGGTTGCAAAGCGTATTTGACAAAACGGGCGAGCTTATCCGCCGCGGCACCACTTTTTTAGAGTTTTGCGAATGTTTTGCAAAGCTAAAAGAGCGCAACATCAACGTCTGCGTTCATCTTATAAACGGGCTTCCCGGTGAGGACCGCGATATGATGCTCGAAAGCGTGCGCACCGTGTCAGACATGATGCCCCATTCGATAAAACTGCACATGCTTCATATTCTGAAAGACACCGACTGTGCAAAAATGTACTATGACGGCAAAATAAAGGTTTTTGAAAAGGATGAATACGTGCATCTTGTCTGCGACGAGCTGGAGATCATCCACCCCGACGTCGTCATCCAGCGCATCACGGGCGACGGCGCACGCGACAGCCTTATTGCGCCTTTGTGGAGCGTTAAAAAATTCGACGTGATAAACGGCGTTGACAAAGAACTTTTAAGACGAAATTCATACCAGGGAATAAAATGCAAAGGAGAAACAAAATGATACTCTCAAAAGAAACGTATTACGACAAAGTCCGCGGATGCTGGCTGGGAAAAAACATCGGCGGAACGCTTGGCGCCCCCTTCGAGGCATACAGACAAGCTTTTGATATTGATTTTTATACCCACAACTACGAGCAAGAAGGCGTTCTTGCCAACGACGACCTTGATCTTCAGCTGGCGTGGCTTAATGCGGCAGAACGCTTTGGCCCTGCCGTAAATTCCAAAATACTTGCCGAATACTGGATATCCACCATCATCCCCAACTGGGCGGAATACGGCGTTTCAAAAGCCAATATGCGCATGGGCGTTGCTCCTCCCGTTTCGGGCGGCTTCAACAACGCTTTCAAGGATTCCAACGGCGCCTGGATAAGAAGCGAGCTTTGGGCTTGCCTTGCCCCCGGACATCCCGAAATTGCGGTAAGATACGCTTATGAGGACGCAAGCGTTGACCACGCCGACGAGGGAGTTTATGCCGAAGTTTTCACCGCGGCAATAGAAAGCGCGGCTTTTGTGGAATCGGGCCTTTACGAGCTTGTGGAGATCGGACTTTCGTATATTCCAAAGGATTGCGGCGTTGCAAAGGCGGTTAAGATCGCCCTTGAATGCTACAAGAGCGGACTTACCTGGAAAGAAGCAAGAATAAAACTGCTTACCGAGGTGCCCGATTCGTTTGGCGCACAGCGTCCCGAATCTCCCAATCCCGACGGACTTCCCGTGGCTCCCTGGGGATACGATGCCCCCTCGAACGTCGGACTTGTTATCATCGGCTGGCTTTACGGCGAGGGTGATTTTGGCAAGAGCATCTGCATTGCCGCAGGTTGTGCCGAGGACGGCGACTGCACCACGGCAACTCTCGGTTCGGTGCTGGGTATAATCAACGGCGAAAAAAATCTCCCCGAAAAGTGGATAAAGCCCATCGGCGACGAAATAAAGACCGTCTGCCTCAACTTGAAAACCGGCTTCATCAACGTGCCCAAGACCGTAACCGAGCTTACAAACAGAACCTGCGCTCTCATGCCTGCTTTTATTAACGGCAACTACGACTTTATGACGGGTGACATCACCGTAAAAGAAGGAAAAGAGCTTTTTGACAGTCCCACAGACGATTGGATGATAAAGCCATATAATTTCAGCGACCGTTACAACGAGCACCTTTGCACCTTCACGGCAGATCATCCCCTTTTCAACGTCAAGGTTTCGCTTCCCGACGGAATCGAGGCAAGACCGGGCGATATGAAAAAGATCAAGATCCACGCCGAAAATATGTCCACCTACATGGGTGTTCAGCAGTGGTTGCAGTTGAGATGGCTTTTACCCGAGGGCGAGGGCTGGAGCGTTTCGACAGGAAAATGCTCGTCGATGTTCTTGAACACCTACCATTGCGGCACGGGACACGCCGAGGTCGAGCTTGATCTTACAGTCGGCGAAATGCGCGAACCCAGAACCACCGTGGTTCTCGAGGTTGCGCCTCATGACAGACCCACAAAGGTGTATGTTCCGATAGAAATAGTTTGTGTATAAAAGAAAAAACCGCTGTCTTCCGTTTGGTTGACAGCGGTTTTGTTTTTTTAACCCATAAGCTCGTCTGTAAGCTTTCTTACCTTGGCCATCTGCTCGTCCCAGTGGTCTACGTGTTGCAAAAAGGTCTCGGCAATATGCTTGTGATAAGGGCTCGGAGCACGGTCGGCATCAAGATATTCCTTAACAATTTTTTTGTTTTCCTCTTCGGGAAGATCGTATTTTCCGATAACGTTGATCTTTGCCGAAAGGATATCGCGCAGTATCATACATTCACGCACAAGCTCGGAAAATTCCTCGGGCACTGGCTTTTGCTCGCCAAGATCGAGTCCCTGAAATTCAAGAAGATGCTTTGCAATATAGTACTGTCCGCGGTCGTTGGGATGAACGCGGTCGTCGTTGTAAAAAGCTTCGGTCTGAAGAAGCTGTGTAAGATAGCTGTGGATATCGCAAAGAGGATACGAGCGCTCTTTTGCAAGCTGTCTGCAAAATTCCGCATAGCCTGCCACAAGGGCGTATCCGCCCTTCAAGGGTTCTGTGGGAGAATCCTGATATTCGGCGTAGGGTGCGGGGGTGCAAAGGATTATTTCGGCACCTGCCTGTTCAAGGGCATCGCAAAGGGCGGGCAGATCGACCTTGTATTTTTCGTACGCCCTCACAAGATCAAAAAAGCGTTGCTCGGTCTTTTCGTTTTGCAAGATCCATCTTGCCGAATCGTTTACGCCAAGCATAACAACGGCGTGGGTGGGCTTGTGGATAAGGGTGTCTTTTTCAAGAAAAGCCAGCTGAGATGCCGCCCTGCCCCCTGCAACGCCGCAATTGTATATGCGCACCTTTGAATCTCTGAAATTGTCGCGATAAAATGCCGCAATAAGACCTTCGTAGTTGAAGGTCGCGGTAAGACTGTCGCCCACAAAGCAAACGCGGGCACCATCGGGAAATCTTGCCATTTTCTTTTCCTCCGTAAATTATAACGTTCTTCCTGCAAGCTCTTTTTCAAGAAAACCCGCTTTTTTGTATTCTCCGCCCGACGGAACACATCTGCGCACGTTGTATGCGCAATAAAGAGTGTATTCCTGGTCGGTCAAAGGCTCTGTGTTGCCCCACATTCCGTCGGAAATGTACGGGATAAGCCATTGCATTTCGGCAAGGGTGTGCCAGGTGGTGCCAAGCACGCCGAAAAGGCCGTTGTTTTCCGCCGTATCAACGGCAGCAGACACGTTGTTTCGTGTTCTCCACGGGCAGGTCACCACGTCAAAACCGTCGTTTGACAACACCTTTGATGTTTCAAATTCTTCGGTTATCGAATACTGCCAGTCCGCCATAATGATATCACGCGGAAGCTCGGGGCGTATTTTGTATTCTTCCTTTCCGTATATCTCGTATTTCGTATCAAAATCGGCTCTGTTCAAAAGCATATCTGCCCACATTATGGGGCGTCTGCCGTATTTTTTCAGATCCTCGGTTATATTTACAAGATGCTCTTTCATAAGCTCGTTGCGGCTTTTTTTCGAGCATTTGTCGCAACTGCCAAAGGTGTAGGCCTCGTCGCAGCCGATGTGGAAATATTTGCCTTCTCCGCAAAGCTCGATAAGCTCTTTTCGGCAAAGCGCAAGAAGCTTTTTTGTTTCGGGGTTGGATGTGCACCACGACCAGCCGTCCTCTTCAAAAAGAGGTGCCAGAGCAAGATCGTTGTCAAGCGCCGAATGTTTACCCGAGCAGATGCGTGCCTGCGATGCATGGCCAAGATGGTTGAGCATGGGGATAACCTCAAGTCCCAGGGCGTTGGCAAATTCAATGATCGGCCTTATCTGTTCTTTGGTGTACGCCTCTTTCCACGCAAGCGACGGACAACATTCATAGCGATATGTCCCCCAAAATTCAAGCACCACGTGCGAGCATTTCATCATTCCGCAAAGCGATATTGCTTTTTTCAGAAAATCAAGGCTTGTCTGAACAAAAACGCACAGATGAACGGCGCGGAAAGAAAGGTCGGGCTTGTCCTTGATCTCATAGCACGGCACCCGAAAAAACAGCTCGTCGGGTGTACCTTCAATGCGGATAAGCTGAAGAAAGCTTGTGAAAGCATGCACAAAACCCAAACGGTCCGAAAAATAAAACTTGATATTTTCGCCCGTGCAGTAAAATTCGTAATCGTTTTCGGTTTTGCCGCAAATTTCGCCGTCAAAGGCGGAATCTGCCACAACCGCGGCGTTAAAAAGCTTTTGCGACACAACAAATTCCGCCGTCACTCTGCCTGCGGTGTAACCCGAAAGAAGATCGGAAAGATGGGGGAAAAAGCGGCTGTCGCATATTCCCTCGGGCAGAGTTATCACAAGCTTTTTTGAAAAGACAAAATCTCCGTCGTTGCGGACATATTTTTTGGGTATGGGCAACATAAACATAAACGGTACCTCCGTGTGAGTAAAACAAAGCGGCGGAAGAGATATCTCCCGCCGCCGTAAGTTACAACAAACATTTTCCGTTCCCGGTGGGAAGCATTAAAATTGTACTGTCATTATATCCTTTTTACAATAAGAAAAAGTAATCTTTTTAAACTTTTCGAAACCCAAAGATCAAAATTCCGCTTCGGGGTCCACCTTTTCGCCTGCGGCGAGCTTGCGGGCATCCGAAACAAGCTTTTCCACGTCCGAAATATCAACGTAAAATTCGCCCTTGCCGTTCACGGTATAGTAGCATTCGCGCTCGGAGGTGTGATAGAATTTGAATTCATAAATTTTTCCGCCGATCGTTTCGATATTAAAGGTGAATTTCCAGTTTTCTTCTTTTGCAGATGCGGCATAGCCCTTCATTTCAAGCATCAGAAGATCGCGGTAGTAGTTTCTGAAATTCTGTGTATCGATGGTCTTTCCGCTCTTTTCGTCTGTGACAACAAGAGCTTCGTCTTTGCCCGAAAGGCTGTATCTGTCCGAAAATCCCTGACCCGAAAGGGCAACGCGGGAGATATAGTTGATGTTCATGCCGAAAAGATACGGGTTGATGAAATCCACAAGCTCATAGTCGAGGAAAGGAAAACGCTCGGCAACAACGGCAAGTCCGATAAATCCGTAATCCGACATAACGTATATCATGCCGTCGCCTGTGCGGTTGCCGAAATAAAGCTTGTTTGTTTTGCCGTCAAGGGTATATTCAACCTCGTACGACGGCTTTGCAAAGCCGTATTTTTCTATATTTTCGGGGGTGATCTCGGTGGTAACAATGCTGTCTGCCATGGGGCAGATAAGACTTTTAAGCGCGGCGTCATAGTTGGCGTCGGACGGTATATATTCGCCGGGATACACCATCTGATAGTATCCGTAGGCGTTGCCGCTCTCACGCTCGGACTCGGGAACAAAACGCACCTCCACAAAGGGAAGCAGGTCTTTGTAAAGCTTGAAGTTTTCTGTGTAGTGATACTTCGAGCTGTCAAGAGGATCCTGCAGTTGGGTGGAAAGCAGTGAATTGTTGTCGGCAAAAAGCTTTTTGACAGAATTGTTTACGCAAAAAACTCTTTCGTCGTCCGAAAGCTTGCAGTAATATCCCGCACCCGAAATAAGCTCTGAACCGACGTAAAGCATCTGTTGTTTGCCGTTTTTGTCGGTGAGCATAACGGTGTATTCGGCAGACGCGGGAGATACGCCGTATTCCTCATCGGAAATAGGGTCGGCAATTTCTTCTTTTATTTCAAGGGTGTGCGCCGCCGTTATGACCTTTGAAAAGTTTTCGTTGTAAAGCATATGCTCGTAGCCCTGAAGCAAAAATCCGTCGATGGCGGGATTGAAAACCACGGTATATTTAAGATCGTCCTTTTTGTACACTTCAAGCTTTGAAATATCCTTTTCGCTTTCAAGGCTTGCAAAGACCTTTTGCGCTTTTTCGGCAAAGGGAAGCTTTTCCGCGGGATTTGTTTCTCCGATGTCGGGGGTTGTGTCATCAGGCTTTTCGGTCGTTCTGCCCGCAATGGCAAGCACCACCGCCAGCACCAGAATAACGGCAAGACACGCGATAAGGACTATTCTGTTTTTCTTGTTCATCATAATCTCTTTCTCCTCACGTAAACTGCCACACCTGCCACCGCCACAATTCCTGCGGGGAGGAAGGTCAGAATAAGAGTGATCTTTTTCGCATCGTTTTCTTTCATGGTTTCAAGCTTGTTGTCAACAAAAAGCTTGGGTTCGATATCTGTGGTGACGCTTTGGGTACCGACGAGCGAAAGAATATTGCGCACAAGAGCGCTGTTGCTGTTTGTCTCGTCAAGGTCGGAATGAACAAAGTCTGTCGAACCCGAAACGATAACGTGGGCAAACTTTGTTTCCTGCACGCCCGTTGCGGGATTTACGGGATAAGCCTCGAGGGTAGATACCATCATAAGGGGCACGTTCTTTGCCGAAACAGATTCCTTACCTCTGTAAACCACCGCATTGTCAGAGGTGGTGAGCACGGGAACAACCATTTTGCCCGTGGACTTGCCCGAAGCTTCAAGGGGCACGCACGATCCCATTACAACAGTATAATCGTCAAGGTTTCTGACTATGCGCTGAGCGATATAATCATCGCCGTTTGCCGATTTGTAATAAACGGGCTTTATTCTGCTGTCGCCTGTGGTGGTTGCGTTTTCTCTGTCCTCAACCGAGCTTGCCGCCTGGTAGGTGATTCCCCAGGTGGTCGAAAGATAATCTCGCAGGGCAGGAAGCTCCTTGGTCTCGTGGTCAATGCAAACAAGCAGATTGCTGTAATTATTCTTGAGATAGCTGTCGAGCTTTTTGATCTCGTTGACATTGCCCTTAAGCTCGGATTCATAGCCGTGGAAATCAAGGGCGGGGTCGTTGATTATGACAAGTCTTGTATTTTCGGGGATCTCCTGCTTTGCAAGGTCGATAACCTCGATCTGTCCGTCGAGATATCCTGCACCCGCAAGAACCTCCCTGAGCTTTGTGGGATTGGTGTTTTCGCGGTGACCCGTGAGGAAGACCACCTTGTCGTTCGAGGCGTTGAGCGCCATAAGGATCGATTCGGTAAAGCGTCTTTCGCCGTCAAATCCGACATAGCTGTAGCCTGTGCTGTCCGAAACGAAGAAAGCGCCGTATTTCAAAAGGCGGGCTCTTTCGGAGTCTACCGCTCTTATGATAACGTCGGTTTCGGTGGGGTTTTCACCGCCCGCAAGGTTTGAAAGATTTTTTGCTTCTTTAAGATCGCGCTTAAGGTCAAGAAATCTTACCGAAATGTTGGGGAAAGTCGTTTCGTATTTTTCGGCAAGGGTAACGATCATACCCATAACGCTGTTGCCTGTAAGAATGTCGCGGTCGGCACAAAAGACGATCTCGATCTTTTCGGTGATGCCCGAAAGTTTTTCCATCGTAATATCACCGATCTCGTATCTCTGCTCGCCCGTGGTGTCGATGTAAAGTCCGTTTTTCGCATCAAAAACCGAAACAAGGGCGTTGAGCAAAAGGACGATGACCACGAACATGATGGTGAAAGCAAGGGCGACCGAGCCGAACTTGATTTTTTTGCTTTTCAGAATTCTTCTGAAGCTTTTTTGAATGTTGTTCGCCATTTTTCGCACCTCCGCCGTCAATTCCAGCGGCGCATTTCATATACGCGCGCCGTGAGGAAAAGGAAAATAATAACAAGACTGACAAAATAGATTATTGCAGGAAGTGAGAAGATACCACGGGTAAAGAAGGTGTATCTGTCCACCACCGAAAACCACTTGAGAATAGTTCTGATAAAGGCGTTTCCGATGAGAGAAATAACGAAATTCACAACCATCATAAGAAGAATAACGCCAAAGGTCGCCACCGCCGAAACCACCTGGTTTTCGGTTATTGCCGACATAAATACTCCCACTGCAATAAACGCGGCACCCAGGAAAAGAATACCGATGAAATTGCCGAAGAACTGAGAGAAAACGGGAGATTTGCCCGAAACCGAGGTCAGCACCGAATAGTTGATAAGACAAGAAAGTGTCATGGTTGCGGCATAAAGGGTGAAGGCGGCAAGAAATTTTGCAATCACGATGCCAAAAAGACTGACGGGCGAGGTCAGAAGGATCTGCTCGGTCTTGGTCTTTCTTTCTTCCGAAAAGAGCTTCATGGTGAGAAGCGGAATAAGCACCGTGAACATAAAGATCATGAAGGTGAAATAGGTGGCAACGTCGGCAGTTTCCATCCACGCCGTTGTCAGCGAGAAAAGACCGCCCGACACCGCAAGGAAAACGGCAATGAAGGTATAGCCGATGGGAGAAATGAAATATGCTCGCATTTCGCGCTTATAAATCGGGAACATCACGCATTCTCCTTTCTTTTGTTTTCAATAAGGGCAATAAAGACGTCCTCAAGGCTCATCTGAACCTCGCAAAGTCCCGTGAGCGGAAGATTTGCACGCGAAAGGGCATAGAAAAGCTGTTTTTCCACGTGGGGGGTTCTCTGCTCGATGATATATGTGTTGCTTCCGTCGTCGGCGGGACTGTCAAACTTGACCGATCTTACGCCGTCAACGTTTCCGACAACGTTCAAAACCTCGTCAACATTGCCCGAAATCTTTGCCGAAAGCTTCTTTGCACCGCCCACAAGGTTTCCGAGCTCGCTTGTTTTTTCGTCTGCCACAAGCTCGCCCTTGTTGATAACGATTATTCTGTCGCACACCGCCTGAACTTCGGAAAGGATATGGGTGCTCAAGATCACCGTGTGCTTTTGTCCGAGAGCGCCGATAAGGTTTCGGATCTCGATTATCTGCTGGGGGTCAAGGCCCACCGTCGGCTCGTCAAAAATAAGCACCGGCGGATTTCCGATAAGCGCTTGGGCTATTCCCACACGCTGACGATAACCCTTTGAAAGGTGGCCGATGATGCGGTTGTATACGTTGCCGATCTTCACGACATCGCAGATCTCGGCAATATGTTTTTTGCGGTTAAAGGTACAATGCTTCAGGTCGTAGACGAAATTGAGATATTCCTTAACCGTCATATCAAGGTAAAGGGGCGGCTGTTCGGGAAGAAAACCGATGCGGCGCTTGGCGGCAATGGGGTTTTCAAGAATGTCTATGCCGTCGATCATGGCAGAGCCCGAGGTTGCCGAAAGATACCCCGTGAGGATGTTCATGGTGGTACTTTTTCCTGCACCGTTGGGACCGAGGAAACCGACGATCTCGCCCGTGCCGATGGTAAAGGATATGTCCTTTACGGCGTAAAGGCTGCCGTATTTTTTAACAACGTTTTTGATTTCGATCATGTTTTTCGATCTTCCTTTCGGATTGATTGAAGTCGGAAAAACTCCGTTTTTTTGGTAAAACCCATACTTATGCATTATAATAATGAAGATTATACCATCCATTTGTTACCTTGTTTTGAACAACGCCAAAAAAGTTTCTCTGCCTTTGGTGAAATTGCGGTGAAAAAACGAAAGGAGACCTTTTTTGCGGTCTCCTTTAAAAGCTTATTTTGTTTTCTGCGCCACAAGCACCCTGACAACACCCGTGGTGTCATAATAGCCGAGTATTTTGTATTCGTTTCCCGAAAGAAGCGTTTTGATATAGTCAACCGATGTCTTTGTGATAACGTCGGATAACTTTTCGTCACTTTCCTTTGAAACGGTATACGCCTTCTGCTCCATCACAAAACATTCGGCATAGTCCCAAAGATTGTAGGTTCTTGCCGCCGTCTTTACAAGACCGCTGTCTATATTCAAAACGTCGATCTCAGAAAGCGAAACTATGGCATCTGCCTCGTTGTTGTATTTTATCTGCACTCCGCCGGTGGGAGCGGTTACGTAATTTGAAATGTTGCTGTTTTTCGAGGTGGTGAGGAAGTTGTAGTTGCCCTTGTATCTCAATATGACACCGTACGAATGACAATCTCCCGTGGCATCTTTGAGCACGAGATAATCTATTTTACCATCTGCATTTACGTTGTAATACGCAAGATTTTTTACGGCAAGGTTTATGCCCGAAAGGCGGTTTAAATAGGTTTTCACAAAGCTTTTGCCGTAATAGTCAACTATCACAGCGTCGGTGGTAAATTTTTGCGCCTTTATCGCCGCTTTTACCTCGGAAAGGTCGGCTTCCGAATATTTGCGGGTAAATTCCTTAACGTTCATTTCGCCGTCCAAAAAGCTAACATACACAAGCCTTCCTGCGGGAAAATCGGAATCTGCCGTTTTGATGCTGTAGGTTTTGCCGTCAAATGCCGAAACGTTCAGGTAATAGTCCTCGTAGGTCTTGCCGTCGAGCGCGGTGTATTCTTTCTTTTCAACCCCCGTGGAGATGCCGAGAAAATCCGCCGAAACGCTTTCGGGCGGAACAGCCGCGGCAACGCCGTAGGCACCAAGAAGAAGGGTTACAGTATCCCCCACGGCAAAGGTGCCCTTGCCGCTGAACATAAGGGTTGCCTTTGACGTTTCAAGAGTATATGTGTTTCCCGCAACTGTGACAGAGGTGGGAGCAACCGCGTTTGGCGATATCGCCTCGATAACACCCGTTGCCTTGTCGGAATATATCCACACCGCCTTGAAGGTGGGGGAATAATAGATGACGTCATAATCGCGCACATTTCCCTTTTCCACCCTTTTGCCGTCGGCAAAATATTCCGCCGTGTCGGCATCAAAGCCAAGCTTTTCCTTCCATCCGTCGCCTGTGACTATTTCGGGTCCCTTAAGGGTCTGCGCCACAAGAGCTTCGTACGAAAGTCCGTTGTCCTCGTATATGTCGGTGTCGTATATGTCTGCGTGCTCGGCGTATTCCACAAGTCCGTTTTTGCCGAAATATACGGTTACAAAGTCATTTTTCGCATATTCGTTTTCGTTCTTGAAAAGCTCTTTTATTCCCGACGAAAGAGTGTGGGTCTTAGAGCTTACCGTGATACTCTGCGGAGCTTCTTTTGAGGGAGAAAAAGCGAGAATAATGCCGCTGGCGTTGCCGCTGTAGGCAAAAGAGCTTGCAAGAGCCGGACACGAATAAACAAGAGTTTTTTCGGTGATATCGTTTTTTTCGGAATAAACGTCGTTGACATAAAGCTTTTCTGTTCCGGTCAAAAGCTCGGATTTCGACGAAGCAAGATAGGCATCGCCTGCCGCAAATCCTTCGACTGCACAGCCGTCTTCGCCAAGAAGAAGTACCACGGCACTGTCAATTGCAAGCCTTCCGTCCGAAAGGGCTCCCGAATAATCCGCCCTGTCGGCAAGGGTATATGTTTTTCCCGAAACAGTCACGCTTGAGGGAGAATTTTTGTCGGGATAATACCCTTCCACAACTCCTGCTGTCTTGTCGGAATATATCCACACAGACGAAAACTCGGGCGAATAATAGATGACGTCATAAAGCGAGACTGCAGAAGGATCCACCGTTTTTCCGTCCTTGTAAAAAACGGTTTTGTCGGTCACCTGCGCCACACTTTGCCATGCCGAAAGATCGGTTACAACGTAAGGACCTTCTTTTTTGTCGGCAATAAGCGCAGAGTAGTCAATGTTTCCGAAGGAATCCGCCTTTTCACCTATCGTCGTGCAGTATGCCTGCCCCTGCTTGGTATAGGTGCAGAGCATATTGTAGATAAGATACATACATTCGCGGCGCGAAAGTTCCGCTCCTTGCGATGCCGAAATGCCCGTATCAAGCTTCAGCGAGCGGTATTTTGCCAGCTGACCGTCGGGGTACGAGCCGACAAAATCAGATGCCGTATAGCCCAGAAGCTTCAAAACGATGTTTGCCGCCTCCTCCAGCTTTACGTTTCCCGAGGGACGGAAGGTTCCGTCGAGATATCCGTTTATCCAGCCGTTGTTTACCGCAACTCTCACATATCCCGCCGCCCAATGGGACGCGCCCACATCGGGAAAAACGGAATATGCGGTCTTTACGTTTGCATCGTCTTTAAAGTTTGATGCGCACACCGCCATTTTTACAAATTCGGCGCGGGTGACCTTGTTTTCGAGATTAAGGTTTCCGTTCTCGTCACCTCGCATGATGCCAAGCGCACCCACCGTCTCGATTATTTTTTCTTCGCCAAGGCCTGCACTTTTTTCTACGGCAAAGGCGGTCGGCACGACAAGGGCAACAAGCATTGTTGCCGCAAGAAGTGCGCAGATGATCTTTTTCATATATAGAGATCCTTTCAGATTTTCAGATTGCTTTTTTGTTTGTCATTCGTGACGCAACGCGTCAATAGGATTAAGCTCGGAGGCTTTTTTTGCGGGAAGATATCCGAAAAGCACTCCGATGAACACCGAAATCCCCACCGAAAGCGCCACAGAGCCAAACGACGGAACGGCGTTTATTTCAAGCAAGGGGCCCACGTTCTGCGCGCTGACCACGCCGACGACAATACCGAGTATTCCGCCGATAAGGCTTGTGGTCATGGCTTCGATGACAAACTGAGTTTTTATGTCGGCACGTTTTGCGCCAAGGGCTTTTCTGATGCCGATCTCGCGCGTTCGCTCGGTTACCGAAACGAGCATGATATTCATGATGCCGATGCCGCCGACAAGAAGCGAAATACCTGCGATACAGGCAATAACGATGACCATGGTATCCATAACGCCTGTTGCAATGTCCATGATATCGGCAAGAGCAAGAATGTTGTATGCATTCTCGTCCTCATACACCCTGTAAAGCGCGTTTGTAAGTATCTGCTTTGCGGGCTGAACCGAATCGTCGTCTGCCGCCACAAGCGAATAGGTACTGACGGTGCTTGTGCGCGTCAGCTTTCGCATGGCGGTGGTGTATGGGATATAAACGAAATTGTCAGAGCCCGAGTCGGAATTTGCATCGGTTATCTCGGAGCAAACGCCCACGATGGTATATGCTTCGCCGTTTATTTTGATGGTGTTGCCAAGAGCGTTTCCGCCATACACCTCGGCACTGTCAAGATATGCGCCCACAAAGCAAACCTTTTGCCTTGCGGCACAATCGACGTAGGTGAAAAATCTTCCCTTTTCGACTTCGTAGGATTTTACGTCAAGATATTCTTCGCCAACACCCGTCACCTTTGTCGAAAGGTTTTCGTTCCACCCTTTTGGGCGAACAGATACCATAGACACAGATATCTCGGGGGAAAATGCAGGTATTGTGCTGCGATTTTTTTCGACACATTCAAACATATCTTCTTCCGAAAAAGTTCGTGTCGATCCGCGTCCCGTAAGAGTTACCGTTATGGTTCTTGCACCCATTGATTCAAAGGCGTTGTTGACCTCGTTGGTCACACCGTTGCCAAGGCTCATGATAAGAATGACCGAGCCTACGCCGATGATTATGCCGAGCATGGTCAAAAACGCACGCATTTTGTTGTTGAGAAGGCTTTTTATTGCAAGAACAAAGGATTGAAAGATTCCCATTTACTTATCTTCGCCTCCTTTTTCCGCGCCGTCGTTTTTCTGAAGCTCGATGGGTATATCGGGGTTTACAAGCGCCTCGGGTGCGTTTGACGGCCCATCGTATACCACCTTGCCGTCCTGCAATCTTATTATACGCTCTGCCTTTACGGCGATCGAATTGTCGTGGGTGATAAGCACGATGGTGTTGCCCTCGGAGTGGAGCTTTTGCAAAAATTCCAGCACTTCCCGTCCCGTGCGCGAATCGAGCGCACCCGTCGGCTCGTCGGCAAGAATGACCGAAGGGTTGCCTGCAAGGGCGCGGGCGATCGAAACTCTTTGTTGCTGACCGCCCGAAAGCTGGGAGGGCAGGTTTTTTGCTTTGTCCGAAAGTCCCACCCGCTCAAGCGCCGCAAGAGCCATTTTTCTGCGCTCTTTTTTGGAATAGCCTGCGTAAAGCAAGGGAAGTTCTACGTTTTCAAGCACAGAAAGCTTTGGGATCAGATTGTACTGCTGGAAAAGTAAAGCCCAGCATCTCATTGCGGATGGTGGCAAGTCTGTTATCGTTCATGGTGCTTACGTCCACACCGCCGAGATAGTATCTTCCGTCGGTGGGCACGTCGAGTGCTCCGATTATGTTCATGCAGGTGGATTTCCCCGAGCCAGACTGACCGACGATGGCAACAAACTCGCCTTCTTTTATCGAAAAAGAAATATCGTCGGCGGCTCTGACCTCGGTGTCGCCCATCTGATATATTTTGTATATATGGTCAAAAACTATAAGTCCGTCCATCAAAGCACCTTTCTCATCGGCCGCCAAAGCCGCCCGCGCTTGTGCTGCGGTTGCCGCCCATGTTGCCTCTGTTAAAGTTTCCGCCCTGTGGCATACCACCCTGGGGCATACCGCCCATGTTGCCGCCCATACCGCTCATCATGTTGAGCATATTAAAATCCTGCACCTGAATGTTCTTTACTTCGTAAACCACAACGTCGCCTACCGAAAGGCCCGATTTTATCTCGATATAATCGCCGTCGGTGGCACCGATCTCTACCTTTACGGTTTCGGTTTCGGGCTTTGTGTCAAAGGTGCCCATCGTTCTTTCGACCTGCGCTTTGGTTATTTCCACAATGTTACCCCTGCCCACTGCGGCAACGGGGATGGCGGGCACTTCGCCCGTGCTTGAAAGGATGATTTCGGCATCAACGTTCATGCCGGGGAGCAGGTGATCGTTACCCTGCACCTCGACGGTGACGGGATAAACGGTCGTTCCACCGGTTGAGCTTCCGACAATGCTCTTTTTGGTGATAACGCCTTCAAAAACCATGTTGTCCAGCGAATCGGAGGTGATATTTACCTTTTGTCCCACCTTGATAAGCGAAAGGTCGAGCTCGTCGATGTTCATATCGAAGGTGAGCTTTGACATATCGTAAATTATGGCAAGGTTGGTGGTGGAGGACATCGAGCTTGAACCGATGGTGTCGAGCTCCTTGTAGTTTTTCTGTACCACCGTGCCCGAAATGGGGGCGGTTATGGTGTAATCCTCAAGCCTTTCTTCAAGATCCTCGAGGGCTTTTTTCTGGTTGTCATACGCTTTGTTCAGATTTTCGAGCTGATCGTCGAGATTTTCGGAAGAAATCTGCGCCACAAGATCGCCCTTTTTCACATAGTCGCCGTCATCGATGTACACAGCAGAAAGCTCGCCCGAGCTTTCTGCCCTTACGGTCTCTTCCTCGTTGTACTTAAAGCTTCCCTCGCCCGAGCAATCGTATGTAATCCCGTCGTTTCCGACAACGCTTGCATAGGCTTTCATGCCAAAGGTGATGCCGCCGGGGTTTGAAACCGCAATCGTAATATTTCTTATGGTGGAATTATATGCGTTTACGCTTGTGAGGTTTGATATTTCGGTCACCGTTCCAAAAAGTTGCTCGCCCGTGGACGAGAAGGTGACTGTTGCCACAGCACCCTTTTCGATATGATCGGTGTTTGCCGCAAAAAACGGGATATCAAGAAGCATGGTGTCGCTGTCGACAATATACGCGATGGCGGTGCCGTCTGCCACTCTGTCGCCCGCCTCAACGTAAAGCTCGCGGACCTTGCCCGAATAGTCGGAATATATCTTCAGATCCTCGTAGTCTTCGTAAAGGTCGTTTATATCTTCAAGAGCGTCTGCCACGTCCTTTTTCTTGTCCTCGATATCCTCCCTTATATCGGCGGAATCAATGACAAAAAGCACGTCGTCCTCGTTGACCTCGTCCATTTCTTCAAAATCGGCAGAAAGAATATCGCCCGTGACGGTGGCGGTGATGTTGTAAGAATCATACGCCTGCAGGGTGCCCGTGCCCGTAAGGGTTGTGGTGATATCGCGGGAGGTTACGGTGTAATAGTTGTATGTACCCGTGCCCGCGCCGCCGACTTTTTCGCTCGGCACAAGCTTGTTTACCCCCGGAATCTTGCGCGCCGTATTGACGGCACAACTGCGAAGCCCCGGAAAAAGCACGAGCAAAAGGGCTATGGCGGCAATGGCGATTATTATGATCTTGCCTGCCGAAACCTTTTTCTTTTTTCTCGGCGAAGGCTTTTTTTCTTTTTTTGCCGCCTTTTCCTCGGATTTTGCGGTGTTGTCCGAAATATTCTTTTGGTTTTCGCTCATATTTTCCTCCGTGTATGAAAGATTTTGTGCGCGTTTTGCAAAAACACTTGTCATTTTACTGTTATATTATTACATGTCAATGTGTTGTAAGAATGTGATAAAAGTGAAAATCATCTGTTTTTTTATTGGATATTTTTTGAACTTGCAATCAAAAAAACGACGGCGTGCGCCGTCGCTTTTTTCTGTTTATCCGACAATTTTCGCAAGGTATTCGATCTGCTTTTCAACAGAGGCAAGTCCTGTGCCGCCTGCCGAAATTCTCTTTTCAACGCAGGTCTCAAGCGATATTTCGGTGTAAAGGTCCTCGTCGAAAAGTTCAGAGTGGCATTTGTATGCGTCAAGGGGAAGCTTGTCAAGTACCGTGTTCTTTTCGATACATTCGGCAACAAGCTCGCCCACCACCTTGTACGCCGTGCGGAAGGGCATTCCCTTCTTCACGAGGTAATCTGCAAGGTCTGTGGCGTTGATAAAACCGCGGCCTGCGGCGTTGTACATATTTTCGGGGATAGCGCGCATGGTCTGTACCATGGGGGCAAAGATATCAAGACAAAGCTTGACTGTGTCAACACTGTCAAACATAGCCTCCTTGTCCTCCTGCATATCCTTGTTATAGGCAAGCGGAATACCCTTGAGGGTGGTGAGAAGCGTCATAAGATCGCCGTAAACGCGGCCTGTTTTTCCGCGCACAAGTTCTGCCATGTCGGGGTTTTTCTTTTGGGGCATAATGCTCGAGCCTGTGGTGAACGAATCGTCAAGCTCGATGAATTTGAACTCCCAAGACGACCAAAGGATTATCTCCTCGGAAAAGCGCGAAAGATGCATCATAACGATGGCAAAGGCGCTCATCAGTTCAAGACAAAAATCTCGGTCGGAAACGCCGTCTATACTGTTGAGAGTGATGTCGTCAAAGCCGAGCTTCTGCGCCTCAAAATATCTGTCGGTGTCATAGGTGGTGCCTGCAAGAGCGCAGGAGCCTATGGGCGAAACGTTCATACGGCGCACCGCGTCGGAAATTCTTGTGATATCGCGTGAAAGCATCATGCCGTAGGCAAGAAGCTGATGGGCAAAGGTTATGGGCTGGGCACGCTGAAGATGAGTGTAACCCGGCATGATGGTGGTTTTGTGCTCTTTTGCCTGGCAAAGAATTGCCGAAATAAGGCTTTTGATAAGCGCAATTATTTCCTGCGCCTCGTCGCGGAGATAAAGGCGGATGTCAAGAGCCACCTGGTCGTTGCGCGAGCGTGCGGTGTGAAGCTTTTTGCCAAGATCGCCAAGGCGCTTTGTCAGCACCGATTCGACGAACATATGGATATCCTCGGCCTCCATGTCGATTTCAAGCACTCCCTCGTCGATATCGGCAAGGATCTGCGAGAGACCTTCGATTATTTTTTCGCTTTCTTCCTTTGTGATTATGCCCTGTTTTCCGAGCATGGCGGCGTGAGCCATCGAACCCGTTATGTCCTGGCGGTACATTCTGCAGTCGGTGGCAATGGACGAGTTGAAATCGTCTGCCTTTTTGTCAAGCGCTTTAGGAAAGCGGCCTGCCCACATTTTTTCCATAGATGTATGCTTCCTTTTCCAATTAAAAATAAATCAACGTATAAAGTATATCACAAGATGCGCGAATATGCAACAACCTTTTTTCCCAAACTATTGAAAAAATCCCGTTGGGATGTTATAATAAATACATTATCGGCACGAAAGGCGGATTCTTTTTTATGGGAAAACAGCAGTTTCGCGTTCTCGCGGTGGGAGACGTTGTGGGAAAAAGCGGACTTGAATATATAAAAAGCGAGCTTTGGAAGATACGCAAAAGCGAAAACGCAGATCTCGTCATTGTAAACGGCGAAAACTCCGCCCCCGGCAACGGAATAACAAAAGCCTCGGCAGAAACTCTTTTTATGTCGGGCGCAGATATCATCACCACCGGCAACCACGTTTTCAGAAGAAACGAGGTATATTCTTACCTTGACGACAACGAAAAAATTCTCCGCCCCGCAAACTATCCGAAAAGTGTCCCCGGCTTTGGTCACGGAGTTTTTGATATCGGCGGTGTAAGGGTGCTTGTCATGAATCTTTTGGGCACCGTTTATATGGAGAGTCTCGAATCCCCCTTTGATGCGGCAGAACGCATCCTTTTGAGAGAAAAGGAAAACTACGATATTGCAATATGCGACATCCACGCCGAGGCAACCAGCGAGAAAATCGCCTTTGCCCATCGGTTTGACGGCCGCATAAACATCGTTTTCGGCACCCACACCCACGTGCAGACGGCAGATGCAAGAATTTTGCAAAACGGCACGGGATATATCACAGATCTCGGCATGACAGGGCCTTACGATTCGGTGCTTGGAGTGAAAAAAGAAATCGTGATAAAAAAATTCGTCGAAAAAATGCCCGTGCGCTTTGACGAGGCAGACGGAAAGGCGTTTTTCAACGCGGCGGTTTTTGAAATTGACCTTGCGACAAAACGGACCGAAAGCGTCCGCGCTATCCAACTATTCTGATCTATTGAAAGGAAATTTTTGAAATGGTAGATTTTATTCAGATGCTTAAGGTTTTCTTTCTCGGCATAGTCGAGGGAATCACCGAATGGTTGCCCATCAGCAGCACCGGGCACCTTATTCTTGTGGACGAGTTTTTGCAGCTTTCCCACCCCAACAATCCCGCCTTCAAGGATATGTTCATCGACGTCATCCAGCTGGGTGCGATACTTGCGGTGGTTTTGGTGTTTTTCAAGGACCTTTGGCCCTTCGGGCTTTCAAACGACAAAAAACCCACCCTTAAAATGCCCACCCTTTCGATGTGGGGCAAAATAATCGTTGCCTGCATTCCCGGCGCGGTTGCCGCCTTTGCTTTCAACGATTTCATCGAAGCAAACCTTTCGTCCCCCTACATCATTGCCGCGGCTCTCATCGTCTACGGTATCGCCTTTATACTTATCGAAAATCTCAACAAAAAAAGAACCCCGAAGGTTGATTCGATCGAAGATATAAGCTACACAAAAGCACTGCTCATCGGACTTTTCCAGGTGCTTTCCATAATCCCCGGCACATCCCGCTCGGGCTCGACGATAATCGGCGGCCTTCTGCTTGGCATCTCGCGAAAGGCGGCGGCACAGTTCACCTTTTTCCTTGCCGTCCCCGTAATGTTCGGGCTTTCGGCTCTGAAGCTTTTGAAATACATCCTCGAGTTCGGCTTCGGATTTGCTGATTTTGCGCTTCTCGGCTTCGGAATGCTTGTGGCGTTTGCCGTGTCGCTGTTTGTCATCAAATTCCTTATGAGCTATATCAGAAAGCACGATTTCAAGGTCTTTGGCTGGTACAGGATCGTGCTGGGTGCGATCGTGATCGCATATTTCGCATTTATGGGTTAAACAATAAAAACCGCAGTTTTGTTTTCAAAAACTGCGGTTTTGTTTTTTCATAAAAAGCTCTTTGCTTCTTCAAGCCTGTCGGAAAGTACCCCAAGAAAAGCTTCAATTCCCTTTTCATAGCTTCTGTTCAGCCAAAGGAAAGTGTGCTCGCTCGTTATCCATTGAAGAAGCGGAACAAGCTCTTTTGCAATCTCTTTTGCGCTTTTCGGATCGGATTTTATAATATACATCATAGCGCCTGCCACAACCATCTTGCAATTGACGATGATTTCGCGCTTGTGTATCTCATCAAAGTCAAGACAGGAAACTTTTTCGACCCCCTCGTTCATGTAGCGGATCAGCATATCAAAATGCCAGCGTCCGCCATATGTTGCCACATCAAAAAAGTCGGTCTTTACCTTCTCGGTTATAGGCATATACATACAGTTGGCGCACATGGTACTGACCGCAAGTCTTTCGGGCTCAAGCAGGAAATAGTTGGACAAATATCTCAACCATCTCGACACTTTCTCGCCGCCAAACATAAATTCGTCAAGGAAGTCTTCCGAATTGTAGACGAAGTAGTTCTTTCTCCATCCGCCATGCTGCTTATAACCGGGATTCCAGCAATACTGGCCTGCAAGTACTGCCTGCAGATATCCCCAAACCATATTGTGAGGATGATCGGGATCACCCCAGTGAGTGAGAAGATAGCCGAAAGCACCGTGCTTTTCGCCCACTTCGGCCATGGTACGGATGTTGTTTTCGGTGACGTCCCATCTGCCCGTAAGTCCGAAACAGGTACAATCGGACGGTGCAACGTAGAATTTATCCACGCATTTTTCAAGCGCCGCACAGTTTTCCACGATCAGCTGGGTAGAAATGGTTTCATACCCCCACTCAACGGGAACCGCATCTTTGGGCATCATGGAAAGGCACTTTGGATGATGTATTATCATGTCGTCCCAGAACATAACGGTCTTTCCGTATTTGTCGCGGCAAAGATCAGAAAGTTTGTTAAGCCATTCCATAAAAACAACTTCTTTGCCTTTTTTGCGGCATTCCTCCTCGGTCTGTCCTTTTCCAAGCCCCAGCGCTTCATCAAGACCGATGTGCACGCGCTTTGACGAAAAATTCGGAAGCAAGCTGCCGTATATCTTGTCCATAAGCTCAAAAGCCTGCGGATCAAGAAAATTCATGGTGTCGGGCGTCACAGCAAGATGCGCGAATTTCTCGGTGGCAAGCCATGACTCCATGTGTCCCATTCCGTTGATGTTGGGGATAAATTCAATGAAGCGCTCTTTGCAATATGCATCGATTTCTCTTATATCTTTTGCTGTAAGGCAGTCATAATCCTCCGTAAACTGAGGAAATGCCTCGAATTTGAAGGAAAAATCCTGTATGTAGATGTGAAACTCGTTGTATTTAAGCTCTGCCAACATTTCGACAATTTTCAACATATACTCAGGCTTCGGCTTACGCATACGACTGATATCCCACATGTATCCGCGCTGCTTGAAAGCGGGCTTGTCATGTACATCACAATACATGACCCTGCCCTTTCCTTTTCTTGTGAGCTGACGCAGCGATGTAAGTGCACGAAAAACACCTTCGTCGCAGGAAGCCGAAACCTTGATTCCGTCTTCGCCGATCTTCAAACTATACTCCTCGCGTTCAAACAGAGGCTCTTTTGAAATGGAAATGTCTTCGTTTCCGTTTTTGTTTTCTTTGTAAAACGAAACAAGATCCGATTCCTTGTAACGACATTTCAAAATATAAAACTTGTCTTCCCAAAACTCGTCTTTTTGGGGCCGCGGGAATATGTAATTGTATTTATCCTGTTCACCGCTTACAAATACCATCGTTTTTTACCTCGTGCAAAAAACTGTTTTCAGTCTTCAATTGCCGCTTTTCTCGTGTTGATATCGTAGAAGATCTTGGGGTCAAACTTGAACTTTCTGTCGTAGGTCATCAGTCCGTTGACCTCCTGCTCCACGTCATAAAGCTGGGTGTAGCAGAAGCCGATGAAAGCATCGTTGTCAAGAAGAATGTCTGTCAGCTTCTTGTAGCGGTCAAGATATTCCTCGTCATTCTTGGGAGCGTTTCCGTAGCCCCAACCCTCGGTGCCTTCGGCTTTTCTGATTCCGCCGTATTCACTCATAAATATAGGCTCGCCGTTCCACTTCTGACGGTCGGGCTCTCTGCGCCATACCTGATCCTTGATCTCGCCGTTCTTTGCGTTTTTGTAGTATTCAAAGAACTTCTCGGGATCCTGCTCGTAGTCATGTACGTCGAAAATATCGGTTACAACGTGGTAGTTTCCGCTTACATCGATGCAGGGACGGGTCTTGTCGTACGCCTTTGTAACTTCATATACCATGCGCAGAACGTCGTCGCACTGACGGATCTGACGGGGACCGTAGTTCCACGTTTCGTTAAAGGGGCACCAGCCGATGATGGCAGGGTGAGAATAGTCGCGCTCAAGCGCTTCAAGCCATTCGGGCAAAAAGTTTGCAATTGCTCCCTCGTAGGTTGTGTCCATGCCCCAGTTTGCGTGCTCGCCCCAAACGGTGTAGCCAAGCTTGTCTGCCCAGTAAAGGAAACGGGGTTCAAAGATCTTTTCGTGAAGTCTTGCACCGTTAAATCCAAGCTGCATTGAATAGATGATATCGTTTTTCAAAGCCTCATCCGAGGGGGCAGTGTAGATGCCGTCGGGATAAAAGCCCTGGTCAAGCACCCATCTGCCGAAAACTTTTCTGCCGTTAAGGACAAAAGCGCCGTCGGTAAGCGCCACCGAGCGCATTCCGAAATAGCTGTCAACAGAATCAACGATCGTGCCGTCCTTGATTATCTCTATCTTTGCATCGTAAAGATTTCCCTTGCCGATATCCCAAAGGTGAAGATCGGAAAGAGAAACCGAAACAAAAGGCTCTGCGGAATTTATAACAGTTTCTGCCACACCTGTTGCCTTGCCGTCAAAGCTTGTGGAAAATCTGATCTTTCCGCCAAAAGCTTCGTTTGTAACAAAAAACTGCGCAAGGATCGTTCCCGTTTCGATATCCGAGGTATATTTTACATTCTTTACGAACGCCTTGTTGACACATTCCATCCACACCGTCTGCCAGATACCTGTGGTTCTTGTGTATGAGCAGCCGTGGGAATGATAAAGAGCGCTCTGCTTGCCATAGGGCTGATTGCCGCTTCTCAGATGGTCGATGGCGCAAACTGTGATGTAGTTGCCGCTTTCGCAAAGAGCGTCGGTGATGTCGCAGGAGAACGAAATATATCCACCCTTGTGCTCACACACTCTTTTGCCGTTAACAAAAATTATCGCCTTGTAATCGACCGCTCCGAAATGAAGGATAACGCGCTTGTCATCCCCTTTCCATTCTGCGGGAATTTCAATGTCCTTTCTGTACCATACGCAGTCCATAAAATCCTTGTATCCCACGCCCGAAAGTTCGCTTTCGGGACAGAAGGGAACGGTTATCTTCGAATCCAGGCTCTTTCTCTGCTGAAATCCTTTGTCAAGTCCCGACACACTGTGGTCGATCTCAAAATCCCATTCGCCGTTAAGGTTGATCCAGGCGTTTCTTACAATTTGCGGACGGAGGTATTCGCTTCTCGGAATATTCATAAAAAAATCTCCTTTTCAAAATTTGATTTCCAATTTCATTTTAATACAAAAAAGTCATCCGCGTAAATGCAAAAAGCTATTAAATAATTGACATTTTCTACTATTTGGTGTATTATAAAAACAAAAGGAGGTGCAGAGGTTGGAAATACTGATAATAAAACCCATGTGGCCCGAGGACGAGCGTTTTTTCCTTGAACGCAAAAAAGTCGGCAACGAATATATCTTTATTCACACCATCACCGAGCTTTCTGTTATGTTAAACGGAAATTTCGCAACAATGCCGCCGGGATCTGTCATCTGCTTTGCCCCGTCAAGCTATCAATGCATAAAAGCCTCGGGCGGAAGCCTTGTGCACGACTGGATGCATCTTTCCCCCGATTTTGGCGAGATAGCAAAGGAATATTCCTTTGAAACAGGAAAAATATACACTCTTTCCGACGACAGCTTTGTTACAAAGCTTATGCAGGAGGCGGAACTTGAAAAACTTAACGGCGGTCTTTTTTCCGAAAAGATCTGCGAGCTTAAAGTCAGAGAGATCATTGCAAAAATAATGCGCTCGGAAACACAGGGCAAAAAGGACAAAGAGGTTTCGCCCGCCGTGCGCGCCGCTTTTTCCACCGCCCGCTCAAAGATACACCTTGAATACAGCAAGCCGTGGAACATTGAAAGCATGGCAGAGCTTGTGCATCTGTCTCCGTCAAGGTTTTTTTCTATATACAAGACCATCTTCGGTATCTCCCCGAAAAACGATCTTCTCAATATCCGCATGGAGCACGCAAAGATGCTTTTGCTCGGCGGCAACATCCCCGTAAAGGACGTGGCGGAAATGACGGGATATACCAACGTCTACCATTTCATCCGCGCCTTCAAGCTGTATACCGGCAAGACCCCCGGAAAATACTGCAAGACAGAATTCGTAAAAGAAAAAGATACAAAATCAAAAACCGACACCCCGACTTTAGCGTAAAAAGGAGAACACCAAAATGAAAAACCTCAAGAAAAAAGTTTTGTCACTCATTCTCGTTCTGCTTCTCGTGGCAGGTATGCTCATCCCCGCGTTTGCCTTTGGTGCAAGGGCAGACGATACCCCCGTTTTTTATGTCGACGCCTATTCGGGCAACGACAACAACAACGGAAAAAGCATGGCAACTCCGCTTGAATCGATAAACGCCGCCATAGCCCTTGCAGGCGATTCGGATTTTGAAGTGTGCATAATCGATTCACACACCCTCCCCGAAAATTTCGCCCCCCACAAAGGCAGAATGACGATAACGGGATTTGATTCCACAAGCAAGCTTGTGACCAAAAATCACGGCGGCTACACTTTTGGCGGTCCCGTCACAATAAAAAACATAAACTTTGAAAACGGACTTTACGCCTGGCTCTGCCTTGACGGCAACGAAGTGATCTTTGACAAAAAGATCACAACCACGGGCGATCATCAGATAATCGCAGGCGGAAAGTTTGACAAAACCGTTTCGTCCATGAACGTTTCTGTTTCCTCGGGAGATTGGAGCCAACTTGTGCTTGGTCCCATTGCCGCAAACCCCGCCCACACGGTAACGGGGGATGTACAGGCACATATCACGGGCGGAAAGATCGCCACTCTTCTTGTCGGCGGTGCCGGATGGAACAACGACCACAGAGGTGCCACCTTTGAATCAAACGTGCTTGTGCGCATCGACGGCGGCGCGGTGGAAACAGTAAAATCGGGCGCTCTGCGCTATGCCCCCACCGTAAAAGGCGCTTTCATGCTTATCTGCAACAACGAAACACAGGCAAAAGTGGACAAAACCCTTTCCACCGCTTCGGTTAAGGGCGGAAAATACTACGTCTATTCGGGAAAGGGCGGCAAGGTCGAATTTGTATACGATGCCAACGGAAACTCAAAAAAAGGCGTTGTGCTGGTAAACCCCAAGGCAGGAAACTACGCCGTCATAACCAACGGCGACAACACCACCAGAATTTTTGACGACACCGAGATCACCCTTTCGCAGGGTACGACAAACATTACCTATTCAAAGCTTTCGGAGATAACGGGAGTTGTGCGTGTAAAAAACGGAGAGGATGAACACGTATTTTTCCCGCAGGACGAGCTTGATATAAGCCACGGCGGTGTGGTGTCCTTCCCCGACGAAGGATTTGAAAAGAACGGACATATTTTTGCGGGCTGGTACAGCGATGCACAGTTTACAAAGCCCGTGAAAAACTGCGACAATATATCCGCAGGCAAGCTTTTTGCAAGATGGATCCCCTTTGACACCAAAGACCTTTCGACCCTTGGCGTGCAGATAAAGCTTTCGGGCGGCAACGGCCTGCGATTTGTCACAAAGATCGACGGCGCTCTGCGCTCGCAAATCGTTGCGCTCAACGGCAAAAATTTCCCCATCTCGCCCGATGATGCCTCCTTTAACGGCACCGCAGACATAGGATACGGCACTGTTATTCTTCCCGAAGAATACCTTTCGGAAAGCGAGCTCAAAAAAGACACGGCATACCCCGTGGGAGACGTGAAATACGTCGCAAAAACAGTGCCTGCCGCAAAGACCCTTGAAAAAGCCGAAGATCATGACCTTTTCACCCTTTGCGTCACAAATATTTCCGAAAAAGATCTTTCCGCAGTCTACACGGTACGCCCGTATATAACCTATTTTGACGCCTCGGGCACAAAGCACACTGTCTACGGAAACGAATACCGCGACAGCCTTTATTCTGCCGCAGACAGACTGTACAGAAGCGGAGCGACAAACGAAGAAGAAGCCCAAAAGCAGGCTGTGCTCAAATCGATACACGAAAACATTCTTATCAAGGTGGACACTATGACAAATCCTCTTGCAAACACCTACCGAGCTCTGCACAACGATAAAAAGCTTACGATCGGATATCTCGGCGGCTCGATAACCAACGGATATTCGGCATCCAAAAATGGCGGAAACATCAACGATTCCTTTGTCAACCGCACGACTATATGGTTTGAAAATCAGTTCCCCGATGCAAAGATCGAGGCAGTCAACGCCGGCATTTCCGACACCGCCACAAACTTTGGCGTTTACAGACTGAAAGATCATCTGATGAACGAAAACGGCCACGATATGCCCGACCTTGTCTTTGTTGAATTTACGGTAAACGACTGGACTTACGACAACGGCATCTCGCAGGACGGCGCCGACCTTTCGCGCCAGATCGAATCGCTCGTGAGAAATATTTATGCCGCAAATCCTTACACCGACATCGTTTTCGTCTTCACAGCACGCTCAGAAAACGCCGTTTCGAGAAAAGAATATGTAAAAATTGCCGAAAGCTACGGCATTCCTTATGTCGACATGGGCATTCCGATGCAAAAGCTGATGAGCGAACGCGGCCACGCAAACGAAGCGGAAGGCAACTATTATTACACCACCGACAATCTACATCCCTCGGGAATAGGCTACGGCATCTATTTCGAGCAGATAAAAGCGCTTCTTGAAGAAAATCTTGTAAACAGTGCCGTTTACTATCCCGAAAAGCGCGACTACGCAAAGAATATGCCTGCACAGCTCAACCGCTCGCTGTGGCTCGAACCCAAAATAATCCCCGCATCCGAATTCACCCTTTCGGGCACAACCTCCAAATGGTCGGGGCTCAACTCTTCGATGTTCGGCACGTCAAAGACCGCCCAAAGCTCTTTTGCCGTAACCTCCGATTCCTTCTTTGCAAGAGGCGAGGATGCGGCGGCGGAATTCACCTTCGAAGGCACAAGCTTTGGCCTTATCTTCGGCATGAACTCCTCGGGCTTTGATATCGATTATCAGATCGACGGTCACGGCTGGAAAAAAGCACAGGTCGACGAAGAGCTTCTTTCGTTCCAGAAATACGCCCACAACCAGATATTCATCTTCGAGCAGGAGCTTGCCTACGGCACCCACAAGGTTGAGCTTAAATTCAACCCCACAAGCGACGGCAAGGTAAACGTGCAAATCGGCGGTGCGGCAGTTTCGGGCGTGCCCAACGGATTTGACAAAATGGTTGCCCTGTCGATCGACGACGGACCGAGACAGGTGGATTCTAACAAGATAATGGACGTTCTCAAAAAACACGGCGCCCACGCCACCTTCTTCTGTGTTGGCTCGAGCATCAACGATTCCACCACCCCCACCCTTCAGCGAATGATTGCCGAAGGACACGAGATCGGAAACCACGGCAACGGCTGGTCGGCAATGAAGGACATGTCCAAAACCGAGCTTATGAACGATTTCAACGCTGTGCAAAACAAGGTTTACAAGCAGCAGGGGTTTATCCCAAGGTGTTCCGTGCCCCCGGCCTTTCGGTAAGCGCAACAATGTACGAAACCCTGCCCCTCCCCCTCTTCGGCGGCTCGCTCGGAATTTCCGACTGGAAGCCGGCCGACGAGGTGGGACTTGATGCAAGAATAAAAGCAATGCGCAATCAGATGTTTGACGGTCGCGTTATTCTTATCCACGATCTCGAGGTCAACGCCCAAGCGCTTGACACCGTTATCCCCGAATACTACGAAAAAGGCTTTGCCATCGTGACAATTTCGGACCTTATCAAGCTTCGCGGATACAGCGCCCCCGCAAACGTCAACTTCCAGTACACAAGCTTTCCGAAATAAGGAATAAAAAACAAACGAGAGCAGTCATCCGACTGCTCTCATTCTATTTTGTCCTGTAATCACTTGGCGACATACCCACCTCAGATTTGAAAAATCTGCTAAAAACGTAGATATCCGAAAATCCCAGCTTCTGCGCCACCGAGCCCACCGCAAGATCGGTGTTTTTCAAAAGCTCACACGCACGCTCCGCCCTTTTTTCTCTGTAATAAAGCATTATGTTTTTGCCGTACATCGCCTTGAAATTGCGCATCATGGTGTATTTGTTAAGATGAAACTGCAACGACAAAAGATCAAGGCTTAAGGGGGACGAAAAATTTGCATCGATAAAGCCCTTCACCGCCGCCACCGAATTTGATATCGTGTCGTTTGTCCCTGTGCTTCCCGTTTCAAACTGCGACATAACACAGTCGAGAAGCTCAAGCATTGCCGCCTTGTAAAGCAGTTCGAAATTGTGCGGTTTTGAAGAATATATCTCGATGACCTCAAAAAACAGCCGTTTGAATCTTTCGGGATCGGCGGGAACAAAAACGTGCGGAATGGCGATCTCACAAAGCAAATCTTGAGAAATAAGGGCAAGCTCACTCGCATCCATGTCCTCGGGCGGCTTAAAGGATATGGGCGTTATTTCGCTTTTGTCGGTATATACAAGGTCAAAATGGATGTGAGGCTGAACGAAATCGCACCCGTCACAAGTCTCAAAACTGTGCCGCTCGCCCGGGCGTATAAACACCACATCGTTTTTCTTCACCACAACGCTTTTTTCGCCAAAGGTGATCCTGCATTTTCCGTCACGCACGTAAATTATCTCGTAGTCAAAAATAACCCTTTCGCGCAAGGCGTAGGGCCAGGAGATTATAGAATGCATGGCTGTTCTGATGTATGGGCAGAAAGCTTTTTTGTTTATCATTTCTGTTTTTCCTTTTGCGTATGTCAATAAATGACAAATGTTTTTCCACTGTATGTCATTGAAATGCGACAAATATATATGTAATATTGTACTATAACAATCAATTTATGTCAAGGAGTTTTGTTATGCTTAATCTTTCAAAAATCAAAAAACTCGAAAGCCGCTCTATCTCGCCCGAAAATTTCGGCGGCGAAAAAGGCAAAGGCGGAATGGCAGAACAGGGCACAGGCGCAGAAGCCGCGCGTGACCTTGGCCGCGGATGGAAGATTTCCCCCTCCGTAAAGCTTGAGGCAGGCGAAACCTTTACCCTTGCCGATATTAAAGAAAAGGGCATCATCAAGCACATCTGGATCACCGATTCCGCACCCCAAAGGTGCCTTGTAATAAGAATGTACTGGGACGACAGCGATATTCCGTCTGTCGAAGTTCCTCTTGGCGACTTTTTTGCCTGTGCCGACTTTGAAGATTACAGACAGATCACATCCCTGCCCGTCTGTGTTAACCCCAAGCGCGCCTTCAACTGCTATTGGGACATGCCCTTTTACAAATCCTGCCGCATCACCCTTGAAAATCTTCACAGTGAGGCGGTCATGGTCTACTATCAGATCGATTACGTAACGGGCGATATCGACGAGGGACTTGGCTATTTCCACGCCCGCTTCAACCGCTCGAATCCCCTGCCCTATATGCAGGATCACGTTATTCTCGACACCATCCACGGCAACGGACATTATGTCGGCACCTATCTTTTCTGGGGTGTAAACAACAACGGCTGGTGGGGCGAGGGCGAAATAAAGTTCTTTATGGACGGCGACACAGAATATCCCACCATCTGCGGCACGGGAACAGAGGACTATATCTGCGGCTCGTGGAATTTTGACGTAAACGGCAAATACACCGAATTCTGTACCCCCTATTCGGGACTTGCAAGGGTTTCGACCACCGACGGCATATATAAGTCAAACCGCAGATTTTCCATGTATCGCTGGCATATCACCGACCCCATCTATTTCAAAAACGACCTGAAGGTCACCATCCAGGCAATCGGTTGGCGCAGCGGACACAGATATCATCCGCTTCAGGACGATATTTCCTCGGTGGCTTTCTGGTATCAGGACACCATCTGCCGCGAACAGAAAGATTTCCCCACCAAGGACGAGCTTGAGATCATATAACCAAATATAAAAACGGCGGAGAGGTTGCATCTCCGCCGTTTTTGGTGTATAATCACAACAGGTGATGAAAATGGAAAAGGCGTATGTGCAAAGAAAGAATATCAGGCTCAAAAATTATGACTACAATTCACCCGGAGCATATTTTGTGACCATCTGTACTGAAAAAAAGAAAAAACTCTTTTGGAAAAATGAGATCGATCCCGATAAATTCACATGGGAAGTCGTAGGGGCGAACTGTGTTCGCCCGCGAAATCTTCCGTTGTCAGACAGCGGCAAAGCAGTGCTTGAAGAGTTGGAACGTTGGAACAATACTTACGATCCGGTTTTTCTGCAATCATATGTAATAATGCCAAATCACTTGCATATAATGGTGATCGTGTCTGCTGACGAAAACGGGCGACCACAGGTCGCCCCTACGTTGGACAGGATGGTAAAACAATTCAAAGGTGCGATTTCCAAAAAGATAGGTGGGACTATTTGGCAAAAATCTTTTGCAGAACACGTGATACGCGACAAAAAAGATTATGAAACAAAAACCAACTATATTTATGAAAACCCTCTGCGTTGGCACTATGACGAACTATACACAAAAGAAAAAAATATTTGGTAAAAAGAACGGATAACAACATGAACCACCGCGAATACATACACTTTCTGAACCTTATTGAAAAACTGAAATGCAACACCCGCCACTCGTGGACGTCGAGCGGACGGCAGGAATCGGTTGCCGAACATTCCTGGCG
>JAFYUZ010000076.1 GCA_017549365.1 Clostridia bacterium | reverse complement strand
CATAAGATTTGTTTTTTTGGCATTATTCTTTATGATCTCTACCGCTTTTTCGCTTTCGTCGATAATAACAGCGCTTTCTGCACCTCGGCTTAAAGCCTCAAGCGCAAGCTGTCCGCTTCCGGCGAACAGATCAAGAACTCTTTTGCCCGCAATTTCAAACTGGATCGCGCTGAACATTCCTTCTTTTACGCGAGAAGAAGTGGGTCTTGTTATTTCTTCTCCTTCAAGTGTTTCAAGATTCATTCCTCTTGCTATACCTGTAATAATTCTCATTTTTTGACCTCGCTTTTATTTCCATGGAAATATTCGTATATTTTTTCTGCATTTGCACGGCTGATAGACGGAGCCTTTGCCAATTCATCAACGCTTGCGTTCTTGACAGCCGTTACGGTTTTGAAGTGTTTCAAAACAGCCTTTGCTTTGGCAGGTCCAATACCTTCGATTTTTTCGAGAGAGCTTGTTTTCACCGTGTTGCGTCTTGAAGCATCCATTTTTGAAAACGTATATCTGTGGACCTCTTCCTGTATTTTATAGATAAAAGTGAAAATATCCTGCACGTGCGAAATGCTGATTTCGTTTTCTCCGTCGGTAAGAGTTCTCGTTTTATGAAAAGCATCTTTGACCATACCGAAGAGGCTGATCGGCAATCTTAACTCGGAAAGCAAAGGTTTGATGGCAGAAACGTGACCAACGCCGCCGTCAAGCAATATAAGATCGGGAAGAGCCGAAAAAGACGAGTCGGCATTTGCCCCCTCCTTGCCATCAAGAGCATCGCGAAGACGTGTCAGACGCCTTGTCAGCGCCTCACGCATGGCGGAGTAGTCATCGGTGCCATCCACTGTCTTTATCGCAAAAGAACGATAGTCGCTTTTCTTGAAAACGCCGTTTTCAACCACGATCATGCCTGCGTACATACTGTCCTTGCCGTTGTTCGAAATGTCGTACGCCTCAATTCGCATCGGAATAGAATCAAGCGCCAGGTGCTCGTAGATGTGTTCGAGAACCTTTACGCTTCTTCCCTGCTCTTTTGAATACTGAAGAGCCGCCTGTTGCGCATTTTCGCAGGCAAGGTTTGCAAGCTCTCGCCCAATTCCTTTTTTGGGTGTTCGAACTTCTACTTTTTTTCCGGATCTTGCAGACAAAAAATCAGCAACCGCGCAAGTATCTTCATCGTTCATATCAAAAGATGCGAGAACACTTTTGGGAATATATTCGTGTGTCGAATAATAGCGCATTACAAGGTCGGAAAGAACAGCACTTTCGGTCAGCTCATCTGAAGAAAAGAAGATCAGTTCTTTATCAATAAGTCTGCCCGAACGGATAAAAAGCACCGCAATGACACACAAGGTTTCGCCCTCGTATATGCCGAAAACATCACGATCGGTATTGAGATCTGAAATAATCTTCTGGTTTTCACGAAGTCTTTCGAGAGCCGCCAATCTGTCGCGATATTGTGCGGCGGCTTCAAATTTCAGATCTTCCGCAGCATCTGCCATTTTATTCTTGAGGTTGTCAATGACTTTGACAAAATCGCCGTTAAGAAAATCACCGATATCGTCAAATATGGCTTTGTATTCTTCGGGTGGAATTTTTCCCGTGCACGGGGCAATGCATTTTCCTATGTGATAATTAAGGCAAGGACGGCAAACCTGTTTTCCTTCTTCAAACTTTTTGCCACAGGATGCAATTCTGAAGGTGCGTGATACTGTTTCGATTATATCCTGAACCGCCTTTGACGAAGTGTAAGGGCCGTAATACTTGCACTTGTCGTTTTTTCTTGCCCGCGAAAGAGATATGGTAGGAAATTGTGCATTTGAAATTCTGACGTAAGGATAGCTTTTTGAATCTTTAAGTTTGATATTGTATTTGGGAGTGTGGCGCTTGATAAGCTCGTTTTCAAGAATCAAGGCTTCCGTTTCGGTGTCGGTGTAAACACACTTGAAATCGCAGATATTTACAGAAAGCTTTGCGGTTTTTGCGTTCAGACGAGAAAGCGGCTGAAAATATGACGACACACGATTGCGCAATGACTTGGATTTTCCGACGTATATTATTTTTTCGTTTGCATCAAGCATCATATAGACGCCGGGAGATTGCGGCAGAAGCTTTACTTTTTCAATCAGTTCACTGCGTGTCATTTTTACCTCGAAAAAACAAACAAAGGAGTCGACGATAAAGCGACTCCTTTCTTTAGTAGTTTAAAAAATCTTATTCAGCAAAGCCGCTGTTGATAAGTTCTGCAAGAGCATCGAGAGCTTCGTTTTCATCAGAACCGTCAGCGATAAGAGTGATGTCGGTGCCCTTAACAATAGCAAGCGAGAGAACGCCGAGAAGACTCTTTGCGTTGGCGCGACGATCGCCGCATTCAACCCAAATGGAGCTCTTGAAATTGTTAGCTTTCTGGATAAAAAATGTTGCAGGTCTTGCATGCAATCCTACGCTGTTTTTTATGCTTATATCTCTTGAAGTCATAAGTGCCTTCTCTCCTCCGTCGGAATCAATAATTTTTTACTGATATATATTATATCAAAAAGAAAAATCAAAATCAAGTGTTTTTTTCAAATTCTGTATTTTCTGTACAATTTGAACATATAATCAATAATTTAAGTTGAGTATTCTACCTTTTTTACAAGAGACGAGAAAACTTTATTGTCTTTTAAACAAAAATCAAGCTGTTTTCCGGGGGCAATAAAGGTTGAATTTCCGATATAATTGCCGCGATCGTCGTGTTTGCCAACAGTAGAAACAGTGAGAACTGTTCTTGTGCGATCATCGGATACGGTTTTTTTCACAATAACGCCAAAGCTGTTCCCTTCTCCGTCAAAAATTTCAACGCCCTTTTTGAGTTCGGGCACATTCATGCCGTTTATTTCAACCGTGTATGTGATCTCGGCTTTATAAAAAAGATTATCTACAAGTTTTTCAAAACTCGATCGAAAAATTATTCCCAAAAGTATCGCCGCAATGGCAATGAGAATTACAAAATCTGTGCCGTTAAAGCTTTTGATCTTGCTTTTAATTTTAATCTACCACCTTTCTGATTACAGAAGTGCAAACGCCGTCGTACATAAGATCGGGGGTTCTGAAAGCAATCTGTGTTCCGTTTTTAAGAGGTATTCCGTTTATATACAAAACTCCGTGTTCGTCTTCTGCTTTGGCCGCAACGTAAAGTTTCATGGTAGTATATTCATCTGTGATGAACGAGAGATCTATGTATGCGACTCTTCCCAAAGAAAACGAAGAGTTCTGATCGAATATTTCGGTATCAACAGATATATTATTAACAAATTCGGTGGGGAGATAATCTATTGATATAACATATTCAACTTCTACGCTGTTTTGAGTAAAAAGACCTTTGCCGAGAAAGAAGAATACCGCGGTCGTACAAAACGATGCGACGATGAGAAAAACGGCAATAAAGTCAATTATATTGAATTTTATTTTCTTTTTGTTGTTTTTCATATTCTACTCCTCGAAAAGTAAGTCGTGATCGCGAGAGCCGCGGTAATAAACTGCGGCAGAAAATCCGATTATAACAAATAGCATAAGTGATACCCTGGGATTGCTCAACGGGTAATCTGTAAAACCTCGTAAAAGCACGGTTGAAACAGACGCGATAGACGAAATAGAAACGACAGACGAAACGAGATTTTTCCTTCTGTTTTCGGATATCGAAGTGAACTGCATTTTATAATAATTTACAAAAAGCGCTATTATAAATATACTTCCAAACACACCAAAACAAGCAAGTATGTGCAAAAACACATTGTTACTGTACATAACAGAATTATCGGAAAAATGAGTGTAGGCACTGAACACCGAAGAAAAGTTTTCTGTGCCAAAGCCTATTCCTCCGACAAAATTATCGGAAATTATCTGCGAGGTCGTAGATGTCATGCTCTTGGTGTAATCGCTGACACTGAGAAAACGGTCAGACCCAAGAAAAGGCGCGTTCGTTATGACAACAGAAATGATAACATATACCACCACGACCGTAAGCAGTGAAGTGAAGGGGTTTTTGAAGGATGAAACGACGTATATAATGACACAAACGGCAACGCCGATAATAAATCCTTTTGAACCTGTGGATAAAAGAGCGGCGGCAGAAAGAAAAGCGGTTATAAGTGTAAAGAGTTTCCCGCGGTTATATTTTGATGACGCAAGCGACGACAAAACAAACGGAAATATCATGAGAAGAAAACCGCAAAGCGAAAATAGATCAATAACCGGCCGGTTAAACGATATACCCGTGTATTCGCGAACGATCTCGGTATATCCCCAAGCACAAAATCTTGAATAAAGTATGGTAAGAGACGAAATCATTCCGCACAAAACTGTGGAATTGATTATTTTTTTAGATGCCTTATCGCTCTTTACGCAGTTTCTGAAAATAAAATATACAGAAACAAAAGAAACGATACGCAGGGTGTATCCGTCGGAAAAACCGCTTTTTGTCGTGTTGAAGCCTGACAACAATATAAGAAAAGCAAACAGCAGATACAAAACGTCAAAATATTTCAGATCAAAACTGCGTTTGCCGCGCAAGACCTTGAATATGTATGCGCAGAAAGCAACTGTACATACCCAAGACAACTGCTGAGCCGAGGCAAACATTCCGAAAACGATAATGGCAGGTAGCGAGTTTTCAGGTGTTTTGAAGAAAGAAAGCGCGATGAAAACAAACGCCGCGGCCGAAAGAATACTTTTTATCGGAACGAAGGCCGTAAGAAGGCCAAGCGATGTTCCAAAAAGCATAACACCCGCATTGTGAGTGCCGGGAACATACGAAGCCGAGCCTTCCGAGAAAGAAACGGGCATAAAGAAAAGCTCTGATATCCGCGAAAGTGTCTTGCTTCTTGTTACAAGATCCTTAAGCGACCCTTTAAGCGGCATAAGTATCAGAGATACCACAAACAAAATCAACGACAAATACATGTCTCCGATACCCGAGGTCATCGAACGATCAAGGGTATATCCCGAAGCACTGACAGCGAAGGCGTATATCGAAAAATAAAAGAGAACGCTGGCGTAATTTCGGAAATTGCAAAGAAGCATGCGCTCGTAAAGATTTCTTAAGAAAGTTACGATAAAACTCATTTCTGTCTTTTGTGCAAACGAATTTTTAAAAGTCTTTGCAGAAGTATAAACAGTCGCCGAAGAAAGAATCTTGCCAAAAAAACCGCTATTGAAACGTTGTTCGGAAGAACGGTGCGTACGGAAAAAATTATAAAACATGGAAGACCTGAAGCTTTTGTCAACAGACGACGATGCTCTTTTTGCAACGGCAGACGGTTTGACTCGTATCATTTTCTTACTGTTTTCTTTCATGCCAAGATCCTCCTTTCAAGTTATTTTTTCTTACTGCATTCTTTCAATTCAGAAAGAAAAGCTAGCTCGTCTTTATCAAACTTTTTCTTTCTGATAAGGTCTTTGCGTCTGAGAAAAGTTTTTTCAATCGCTTTTCTTCTTCGCCATTTAACAATATTTGCGTGATGCCCGCTTAACAGAACGTCGGGAACTTTCATTCCTTCGTACTCGGCGGGTTTTGTATATTGCGGATATTCGAGAAGACCGGATTCAATGCTCTCATCCTCGTGACATTCGTCATCGGGCAGAACTCCGGGAATAAGACGCGAAACGCAGTCCACAAGAATTGCCGCCGGAAGCTCGCCGCCTGTGAGGACATAATCCCCTATCGAGATCTCCTCGTCAACGATCGAATCGATAACTCTCTGATCTATTCCCTCGTAATGTCCGCAGAGAATGACGATGCGCTTTTGTCTTGCAAGCTTCATTGCCATTTTTTGTGTAAGAACTTTTCCCCCGGGAGACATATACACGGTAAGAACGTCCTTGTCGTCCCCAACGACCGCCCTGTGGCAATCCATGATAGGCTGGCAGGTCATAACCATTCCCCAACCGCCACCGTAGGGGGTATCATCTGTGCGTCTGTGTTTGTCTTTTGTATAATCCCTTATATTGTGAAGTCTAATATCAAGTATTCCCTTGTCAACTGCCCTGCCGATCATACTTTCGGAAAGAGCGGGTTTTACCATATCGGGAAAAACCGACAAAATATCAAATCTCATTTTATTTCTTCAGCCTCGTCAAACATTCCCGGTATGGGGCGGACAAAAACGCCTTTTTCAAGGTCGATTTCTTCGATAAATTCCGATACGGCAGGAAAAAGATTGTCCTTGCCGTCTTTGGTAACCGTATATATATCGCTGGCACCGCTGTTGAAAACGTCACTGATGGTACCATACACTTTTCCGTTTTCTGCATCTATAACAGAAAGGCCCAGAAGATCTTCGATAAAATATCCGCCATCATCAACGGGGATATCATCTCTGTGTGCAAAAAGCGATCTGCCGCGAAGCTTGTTGGCGCTGTCGGCATCGGAAACTCCTTCAAGCAGGAGATAAACAAAACCCTTGTAAGGCTTTGCGGAAAGCACTTTCACAGGCTCATTGCCGTTTTCATCAAAATAAAGGGTTTTGATATCGCACAAAACGTCAAGACTGTCGCAAAAGCAATCAACCTTAACCTCGCCTTTTAGTCCGCGTATGTTTATAATTTCGCACGCTTCAAGATACTGTTTCATAAAAATCCTCGCTGAATTGTTTATAGTTACATTATATATATCACATTATCGCAATTAAAGCAACAATTTGTTAATTTTTCGCATGAAAAAAGGAATATATCCTGCGATATATTCCTGCTTCATTGCCGATATGAATTATTCGGCGTCAGATACAATGTTTACGATCACGCGCTTGTTGTCCTTTGTGGCGGTTGCCTTAACAACAGTGCGAATGGCGTTGGCAATTTTTCCGCGTTTGCCGATAACTTTGCCCATATCGTCTGCTGCCACCATCAGTTCAAGAAAAACGTTATCGCCTTCTTCTCTTTCGGTAACAACAACAGATTCAGGCGCATCAACAATCGCTTTAGCAATATCTGTCAATACCTGTTTCATAAGTTTCTCCTAAGTAAGGATAAAATTAAAGAACGCCGTTCTTCTTGAGAAGAGCCTTAACTGTATCTGTGGGCTGAGCGCCGTTTGCAATCCACTTCTTTGCCTTTTCGCTGTCGATAACAACTTCAGCGGGATCTGTGAGGGGGTTGTAGTGACCGATTTCTTCGATGAAACGACCATCTCTGGGGTAACGGGAATCTGCTACAACTACTCTGTAAAAGGGAGCCTTCTTTGCGCCCATTCTTCTGAGTCTGAT
>JAFYUZ010000075.1 GCA_017549365.1 Clostridia bacterium | reverse complement strand
GCTTCGGTAACCATATATACAGAATTGTCCGCAGAATTGTATACTTTCTGCTTGATTAGGTTGCCGTTGTTATCGTATGTATTTTCCGTTACAATATTACGGTAATCTTTGCTCTTGGTGATTCTGTGTTTGAGGTCGTATTCATATGAAGTCACAAAACTATTCAATGCTCCAGAATCGCTTGTGAAATACTCCTGCTTTCTTACCAAGTCGCTTTTTTCATCATAGTAAGTCTGCGTTGAATTCAAACCATCATACTGAACCACTTTCCTTTTGTACTCTACACCATCAAAGGTCCGAGTTCCGTAGGATATATTGGTATACATGCCCCTGACAGGAGTTACTCGAACATTTGAAAGCAAGCAGGTGCCGGAGTTTCCGGAAAAATCAAATTTAACTTGAATTTTAGTAGGAGCATATCCTTTTCCGGATGGAATCTCCATGGGTATAGCAACGTACTGCCAATCAGTGCAAAGATAGTCGAATTTGACTGTTTTTTCGAGATTTTCGTGTTCGTCATAACTTAATATTGCGTTGAGTTCAAACTTTGCAGTAGAACTGTCAGCACTGTTATTTACCGGCTTGTTGGCCTTTGCCCATGCGGATACGATCAACATATTACCGTCAAGCGCAGTTTCCGCTAACTCGATAGTCTGAGTCAACGTTTTGTTGCTATATGAGCATTTGTTGTTGAACTTGTAGGCCTTGTGCGTTTTTTCCTCTGTGATATAGCCTTCTGCTACAACACCGTCATAATTTGCACGATGCGAACCAATCGACCAGTTAGAAGGTTTAAGCGTTCCTACAGCATTGCTGTCGAAACTGTTGTTTGCGAGCAAATTCGGATATTTTGCATCGATACCCGTGATCGCAGCATTCACAGACAGATATTTGCCAGTGGTAGGTTGGTTATACTTGTCGTGTTTAACATCATAATCTTTTATATTCGTAACTGTAATATCGGAGATATTAATGTTAGAATCTGTTAGATCTTCGTATGAAAACAAAGGTCTGCCGCATGTATCAAAACGGTATACTGTTTTGATTTTTGTCACGTTGTCTTCAACAGCCGAAGAAAATGCGTAATATTCAAAATTAGCACCACCGCCGATGATGTTTTTTGCGCTCGTGCTATTATGCGATATCTTTAACGAACCAAACTGTGATACCGAAGATACTCTCATATCATTTTCGTTGCCGTCATAAGATATTTCGTAACCAGTGCCGGTATAATCCGTCACCTTAGTAAGTACGCTGTTGCTATATTCGAATACAGTTGTGCTACCATCAGGATAGACTATAGAAGCAAGATAATTGTCGGTATAATTGAAGGTGGTATTTCTCTTTTTGTCGTCTGTGATTCGAATGAGTTTGCTGTAAGAATCATACGTCAACTTGGCTGTCCTACCGACAGAGTCAGTAATCTTTGTGACAAGATCCCCGGTATATTCATAGGTGATTTTATGGTTATATGCATCGGAAATACTATATAATTTTTCGCCAATGAAATTCAGCTTGTTGCCCTTTTCATCTTTGACTGTTCCTTCACCATCAACATATGTGAGCCCCAGCCCGGCGGTATCAGAGAAAATCACATGCGAGGCATTTGCAGTCGCGCCGCTTGGCTTCAAATAATGCTTTCTGCCGTTGGCATCAACATATATGTACTGATTGTTATGCATGTCGTAGGCAAAAGTTTGTGCTGCCGAAAGATGCCAGCCTTTACCATATGTAACATCGTTCTCGCCGATCTCGTTATATGCAGAATTATATATGTGCGAAAGCGATAGAGGTAGATGACCGCCGCTTTCGTTGATGTCGTTGTGAACAAAATGAAGCTTTCCGGTAAAAATATTCACCGAACCTACGCCCGCACGTCCAACTTCGAAACTTTTTTGTGCTTGATGATCGGCGTATTCGTCCATCAACATATATTCTACAGCGATGTGGTTTATTTCTGTAGCAGAAATGGTTATGTACTGCGCAGAGTCAAACGGACATTTTTCATCTTCGTCAATGCAAGAGCAGTTGTGTTTAATAAGCAAACCTTTAAGTGTGCTATTATTGCGATAATACTTCTTGGCTTCAGCTGTTATATCTACACGCAAAATATCTTCAGCCGCACTGACAAACGTACCACAAGGGGAATTATAATCTACCTTCGGCATATTACTCCATTTCACGCTCGAGGTTTCCCACGATTCGGTGATTGGGAAGACTTCGTATTTTGCCATTCCGCGATACGATGTGTTTTTTAAGTTCAAGGTTGCAGAAATGATTTTCGCACCTTGGGGAAGAGAAGGAAACGTAGTTTTACAGCAAAGCAAACTTTCCAACTGGTTTTCGTCGATACCAACGCGAAAAGAGGATGACCCTGTGTAAGTGGTGCCATTGGAGAATACATTCGCATAAGATCTTACTAGTGCAGAATCGTCTGTCGTGTTCACTTGCGGGTCGATAGTTACGGGATAAACGCGTTCGTCGGAAAGAAGCCATTCGTCCGAAGCGATAACCTTTACGGTAAGCTTGTTGCCGTGCTCTTCGATTTCGTAATGAGCATCTTCGCTGTAAACACCTGCTGCGTCAAACATAACGATCTTCGGAAGTACGAATTCAGGCTCGACGCTTTCTGTGTCGTTCGCAAACAGTTTGATGGTTTTCTTGTCATCGTCAAGAATGGCATCCAAGCCTTTGATCTTGAAATCAAACTCGAATTCACTTTTTTCGGGGCGAGAGAAGAGGATGATATCTTCCTTAATGCCCGATTCGGTGAGCTTGTATTCCAATACGCAATCATCGGAATTGCCTTCGTATCTCACAGTGGGAAAAGCATCGCATTCGAGTTTTGAGTGCTTTTCCTTTTTCTTGACGGATGCCTTCTTCTTTGCGGAATTTTTGAAACGGAAATGCCAATCGACAGAGCGACCGTTCTTTTCTATGCTGACAAAGCTTGCCTCTGAATCTTCTTTGGGAAAACGTGCATTGTAACGAGGGTTCTTCGATTCAAAGCAGTCTTCTTTTTCTTCGAATGTGTCGGCGATGTCCACATATTCGCCTGTGCTTTCGTCAAGCACGTGTATAGGGTTTCTGAATGTTGCGGCAATATATTTACCGTCTTTGGTTCTGAAGTGCTTGGTGCGTTCGTCGCGCTTTTTCACATCCTCGAAAAGAATATTATCTTCCGAGATATCTTTATGCGAAAAGAGCTCAACATCCTGCTCCAAGATACCTTCAGGCTGAATCTTGTTTTCTGCTTTCATATTGTTACCTTTCTGTTTTTT
>JAFYUZ010000074.1 GCA_017549365.1 Clostridia bacterium | reverse complement strand
GAATATGCCACACCTTCAAGCACGGCGCGGGTAAAATGTGCCCTTGTGTGGGTAGCGCGCACCCCTGTGAAGCTGCCGCAAAGCATGGGGTCGGCATACGGCGTAAGCTCGCCGTTTAAGTATGGGTGGAAAATAAGTCCGTCGCAACCAATCGGAATCTTGCTTGCGCCCATATCAAGCTCTTTGTACTCGCCGCCAAAGGTGTCTCTGTACCAGCGATAGGATGCGGCGCAGGATTTTGTGGCAGTTCCGGGGTACCACAAGCCTTTTGCAATATGCGAATAGTTTACAAGATGTCTGTCGGGATATGGCTTTTTGGTGATAACGCAGATCCTTCCTGCCGTGGCAAGCTTAACCGTGACGTCCCCCTCGTTCACTGCGCCCGAGGCAAAAACCTCCATAACCGTGTCGGTCGAGCCGCAGATAACCGGCGTTTCGGCGGCAAGTCCTGTTTCTTCCGCCGCCTTTTGTGTGACCTTGCCGATGATATCGCAAGGGTCAACGATGGGAGGAAGCATTTCCGGGCCGATACCTGCAAGGGCACAAAGCTTTTCGTCCCATTTCATCTTTTCACAGTCAAAAAGCATACTGCCCTGCGCCTCGATGTGATCGGTGCAAAAAACTCCCGTCAGATAATAGCGGATATAGTCTTTTTCAAAAAAGATATATCTGCTTTTTGTGAAAGTTTCGGGTTCGTTCTCGCGCAGCCAGATCAGCTGGGGCAGAGTCCAGATGGTATCGGGGCGGTGAAAGCTTTTTTTGAATATTTCGTCGCCGTATTTCTCTCGAAGCTCGTCTGCCTGCTTTCTCGATCTGGTGTCGGTCCAATGGACGGCATTGCGCAAGGGCACAAAATTTTCGTCGCACACAAGATAGGTGTGGGTGGCGGAATCTATGGCAAGGGCGAGAATGTCCGAGCTTTTGATACCGCTTTTTCCGATAAGTGCCCTGCAGTTTTCGCACAGAGCCTCTATCCAGTGGCGCGGATCCTGCTCGCAGGCGTTTTCGGTGGGATAAAGGGTGGGATATTCCACCGTGTTGTCGGCAATTATCTTTCCGTTTGTGTCAATAAGGGTGGCCTTTGATGCTCCGCCGCCAAAATCTATACCCAAAAGATATTTCATCGTTTGTGTCTCCTTTGCTTTTGGTGGAGGTGGGTTTATTTTTTCTCGATCCAGGCGTGTTCGGGGTCAGAGCTTCTGTTAAAGCCCTGGTAATCGCCCGCCATAAGCCAGAGGAAGTATGTCTTGTATCCGGGGGTGGAAACGGTTGTGTGGTAGCCGTAAGGGAATTCCACAAGCTCGTCGTATTTCACTCTGTACGCCTCGTCTATCTCGCCGTCGGCGGTGTAAAGGCACTGAACGGCAAAGCCCTGCTTGGGGTCAAACAGAAAGTAGTATATTTCCTCGGCAACACATTCTGTCGGCATATTGTTTACGTCGTGCTTGTGGGGAGGAAAACCTGCCCAGTTGCCCTCGGTGCAGTATGCTTCGCCAATGGTCAGCACCTTGGCGTTGGTATTGCCGTCGATGATAAAGCTGGTTTCGCGCTGATAGGGTACCTCGCCCAAAAGCTTCAGCACAACGCGATCCTCGCGAAGAAGCTGGGGCTGTGTTTTTTCGTCAACGGGGGTTGCGCACACGGCAATTTTTATATCGTCGATCGCTTCAATTTCAAGCTTTGTGTCGCGGGGCATATAAAAGCTTTCTGCCTTGCGGTTTTCAAAAACGTTGGCACGGTTGCCCACGTTTTCGTAAGTTTTGCCGTCAAATTTTACGTTGCAGTGTCCCTCAAGCATGATAAAGGCGGTTTCCTTATCGTTTGTTTCAAAGGGAATTGTCTGTCCCTTGCAAAGCTCGATAATTCCGAATTCAAGCTTTTTCAGCGAACATTCGCCGATCTTGCAGATGGGGGTGTAGCCGTTTGTCTTTTTGTATGATTTCTTAAAGTTCATATCCGTTCTCCTTAAGATATTCTTTTGCGGTGTCAAAATCGGGCACGCTCTCGCGTGAGCCGACCTTTGTGCACTTTATGGCAGACACGGCGCTTGAAAAATGGCAACAGGTAAGGTAATCGTATCCCTTGACCACCGCCGCCGCAAAGGCACCGTGAAAAACGTCGCCCGAGCCGTTGGAATCGACCACTTCAGCGGGATAGATGGGGTATCTTACTGTGTCGTGTCCGTCGTATAAAAGTCCGCCGTTTTTGCCCTGGGTTATAACGACGACCTCGGGGCGGTAGGTTTCGAAAAGCTTTTTTGCGGCGTCCTGCGCACTCTTGCATCCCGTGTGACCGAGAGCAAATTCTTCGGACGGGATCATGATGTCGCACAGGGCAAGAAGCTTTTCCACGTTGGGATAAAGCCCTCCGCAGTCATAAAGCACCTTGGTGCCGCTTTGCTTTGCAATTTTTGCTCCTTCAATTGCCGCATCAAGCTCGTTGCCGTCAACCATAAGTATTTCGGCATCGCGGATCGCTTTTTTTTGCGCCTCGTCAAGCACAAGGGGCGGAAGATCGCCCTTGTCAAAAACGCAGGTGCGTGTTGCGCTGTCGGCGCACAGCCACAAAACCGAAGAAAACGAATGATATCCCGAAAGAAGTCTTGCGTGCTCTGTTGAAACGCCGTATTTTTCAAAATCGGCTTTCAAAAATTTTCCGCCGTTGTCATCGGTGAGATTTCCGATATACGCCGTGCGCTCTCCAAGCTTTGTTGCCGCCACAAGTCCTGTGGCGCAAGGTCCGCCGCCAGCCTGCTTGCAGGCGGTGGCACGCATTTTCGTGTCCTCTTTTGGGTAGGTGGGAATATTGTAAAGGGTGTCAAAAACGTTTGCGCCAATACCTACGATCTTTGCCATGTTTTTACGCCTTTCCGTATGCTTCGGTAAGTCTTATCTTGTCAAGGGCAAGATTTTTCACTGCCTCGATCGGCTTTTTCATAAAGATGTCGATGGCAATGCTTCTTTTGGGATCGTTCAAGCTTTCGAGAGTGCCGTCGGCAAAAGCACAGCAAACGTCTGTGCCGATGTTCATCTTGCGCACGCCTGCCTTTATTGCCGCCTTTACCTGCTCGTCGGGAATACCCGAGCCGCCGTGAAGCACAAGAGGAATGCCCGCCTTTTCGCGGATGGCTTTTACTCTGTCAATATCAAGGCAGGGGGGCTTTTTGTAGTGTCCGTGGGCGTTGCCGATAAGAACAGCAAGACAGCAGACGCCTGTTTCTTTAACAAATTCTGCCGCCGCATCGGGATCGGTAAATTCGTCCATCACTTCGTCGTTTACACTGCCGATGTGGCCAAGTTCGCCCTCCACAGGCACGCCCACGGCAGAGCAAATATCAACAATGTGCTTGGTTCTTGCAATATTTTCTTCAAAGGGATGCACCGAGCCGTCGTACATAATGCCCGTGGCACCTGTGCGAAGTGCTCTTTGCACCTCGATCTCGGACGGGCCGTGGTCAAGATGATAGCAAACGGGCACGCTTGCTTTTCTTGCCGCCGCAACAAGTACGTGCGAAAGGTAAAAACCCACGTCCTCGTTGATAAGACGGGGATAGATCTGAAGAATAACGGGAGCTTTTGCTTCTTGCGCGGCATTTATCACGCCCATGGCGCTTTCCATATTGTATACGTTGAAGGCGGGAATACAAAATCCGCCCTTTTCCGCCATGTCGATTATCTGCTTTAAGTTGACTAACATCGTCCTGCCCCTTTCTTAACCGAGAATAAGGTCTTCGATAGAGAGAATTTCCACGTCCTCGCTGGCGTTTTTGAGTGAAACGTATTCAGAAACACAGGCGGTGACTATGGCGTTTTTGCCAATGCTCTGCGCGTTGAAAATTCTTCTCTTTGCCACGCGTTTTACGATGTCGGGCATATACTGCGCCATAAGAATGTTGCCTGCCCATACCGTTTCGGCACGGTTGAGGAGCATTTCTTCAAGGTTTGCATATGCACGCACGATCTCGCGGGCTTCTTCTGTTTCGCCAAGATCGCGCGAAAGCTGATAAGGATCCTGGAAAACCACGGTCTTTCCGCTGTTTTTGGCAGAAAGTGCACCGTTTTTCAAAAGACCTGCCACAAACGAAGTGTATGTAACCACGTTTGATGCGACATCAATGCCGTATTCCTTGTAAAGCTGCTTTATTGCTTTTGCATCGTTGGGGTCGTATACCACAACCGTCTTGTACTGCGAAAGCACCTTTGCACATTCTTGCATCTGTTCCTTTGTTTCGTTTGCCGCGCCGATAAGAAAATCGAGTTGAGCACCGCTGGCAGGCTCGTTTTCAAGAACAGAAAAATCAACGCCTGCCTTTTCAAGCACTTTTATTGCCTTGTCTGCCTGATTGCATGCCATATATCTTGCATCAACGCCAAGGAAAAGGAGAGTATCCTTTTTGTCGGCGTGTGCCGCAACAGAAGCCGCAAGCTTTTCGCAAAGCTCTGTTTTGCCGTAGGCGTTGCCGCATTCAAGACAGTTTGAAACGAGTGTCATGATATATTCGGGAAGCTTGCCTTCAAGAGCACCCTGAAGACGGGCTTCTTTGGTGAACATAACGGGATCCCAGCCTGTCACACAATCGTGCACACAGGCACCGCAGGTGCAACATTCGAAAATGTTGTCCATGATCTCCGAAAGGTCAATGGCTTCGCGGTTTACAAGAGAAATGCCAAGAGCACGTGCGCGTGCTGTGTTTCTTTCCTGACCTGTGGCGTTGCCGACGGGGCAGATGTGATGGCACATCCAGCAAAAACGGCAGGAATCGACGTGCTGTTTGCTTTTTTCAGACATTATCATAATTCATACCCTCCCTATCACAGACCAAGCTTAAACGGATTCATGATTCCGTTGGGGTCAAGAGTCTTTTTAAGTCCTTCAAATACCTGCATTGCAGGGCCGTACTGTTCTTTCATAAGGCGGCCGAGCTTGATGCCGACGCCGTGGTGATCGTTTACAACACCGCCGTGGGCAAGAGCCGCACGCACACCGCACGACCACACCGCCTGGTGCAGACGAAGCGCCTCAACGGGATCCTTGGGCACGTCCTTGCCCTCGATGATAAAGCGGTCGTAAAGCATTGCACCCCATTCGTACCAGTGCGAGAAATGGGCAATAAACTTTGCCTGGGGGAAGTTTGTTTCAATGGCTTCTTTCATTGCCCAGTAGATCTCTTCGATCTTGTCATAGGGGGCAATGGTGTCCATGGTGCCGAACATCTGGGGAATATCCATCATGTGGCCGGGATAGAAGAAGGTGATCTTTTCTTTCCACCATTTTTCGCCGTATTCACTGCCCAGGTCTTCTGCGCCGTATTTTTTGAAGGTTTCAAGCAGGATCTTTTCTTCCACTTCAACAAGCTCTTTTACACCCTCGATGGCAACGTTCATAAACGCGCCCTTGCGCTCGACGCCAACGATCTTTTTGATAAGAGATGCGGTTTCCGCCTCGTCATAAAGACGCATGACAGAGGGCTTGAATTTTTGCAAAAGCTCGCGCGAAGCCTTGAAAGCACCGCTCATATCCTGGAAAAGGAAGCCGCGGAAACGGCGCTCTTCGGGCTGGTCGTAAATGCGAAGCTGTGCCTTTGTGATGATGCCGAGAGTTCCCTCCGAACCGATAAATATCTGGTTAAGGTCGGGACCTGCCGCGTGCTTGGGAGCGGGGCTTGTTTCGATGATGTCGCCGTTGGGAAGAACGACCTCCATCTTCAAAACCATGTCGTCGATCTTGCCGTATTTTGTCGAAACAACGCCGATACCGCGATGAGCAAGAAAACCGCCGACAGTCGAGCAGGTGAGGGAAGAGGGATAGTGCATTGTCGCCTTGCCCACTTCGTTTGCCGCCCATTCGATGTGCTTGTAGATGGCGCCTGTGCCGCATTCAATGTACATACCTTCGGTATTTACGTCGTAGATCTTGTTCATTCTCTTGGTGTCAAGAATGATACCGCCGGCAACGGGGATCGCACCGCCCTGGGTTCCGCCGCCTGCGCCCCATGTGGTTACGGGGAGCTTGTAATAGTTTGCGATCTTAACTACCTTTGAAACTTCCTGTGCGTTTTCGGGACAAACAATAAAGTCTGCCTCGGGCATACGGCATCCGCGGTCTGCCCACATTCTCGAAAGCCAGTAGTAGTCAACGCTGTGTGTTACCTTGTCAATTGCGCGTGTCGAGCAATTTTCCTTTCCGACTGCGTCCTCAAGCTCGGTAAGGATCATTGCAAACAAAAATTCATTCATCTGATACTGCATTTTGTTTCTCCTTTGTAAAAATATATTTCTGATTTTATTATAGCGTCGGAAAATATGATAATAAATGTTATATTCAAAACAATTTTTGTAAAAAACGTTTCAATTTGCAATAATATGTGTTATAATGAAAATACAAAGAGAAAAGGAGCGTGCTTTTTGTGAAACAGATAGATTTCCGCGAGCTTTACAACTCGGAATTTGTAATAACCGAGCCTCTTGCCAAAGGGCAAAACTGGTTTACCCGCGGCAATATATACTCGTGCATGGGAAAGCCCAAGCCGTCGCACACCCTTTTGTGGTTCAAAAATTGCAGCGCACGCATAACAGACAGCACGGGCAGGGTGATAAATGTCGAAAAAAATCAGGTGGCGTATATGTCCAAGGGCATCGAATACACTGTGGAATTTTTTGACACCGCCCCCGACAGAGATGACACGGTGGTGTTTCATTTTCAGATGAAAACCTGCGAAAACGAGGATATTTCCGCAGACAATTTTCCGCAAATTTGTATTAAAAGTGTCGATTCGGCGCTGGCGCTTGTTATGGAAAACGCGGCGGCGGAGTTTGACAAAAACGTGGTTTGCACCCCCCTTATCACCTCGGCGATATATCAGCTTTTGGCACTTGCCTGCCAACTCCGGAGAAAAAGAGTGCTCAGCCATAAATACAAATATATAAGCGAGGGAATTGAGCTTATCGAAACAAATTCGGATAAAACGTTTGACGAGATCGCCAAGATCTGCGGTGTCAGCGAAGGGTATTTTCGCAAGCTTTTTCGTCAGTACAGCGGCGAAAACCCCGTGGATTTCCGACAAAAATACCGCATTGAAAAGGCAAAACAGTTGCTTTTGCTCGACACCCTTTCTATCGGCGAGATCGCAGACGAGCTTCATTTTTCGGATATCTACCATTTCAGCAAAACATTTAAAAAGCTGGTCGGCACATCTCCCCAAAATTACGTGAAGCAAAATAAGTTTGAAACCAAAACCAACCCGTAGGGAAGACGCCCTGTCCTGCCGTTTGATAAGGGCAATATCACTCGCCTTTGAAAAATAAAACTGCCCAAGTGTCATCAAAGTACACTTGGGCAATAATTTTGTTTTTACTCTTCAACGATATTTCCGTTCGCATCGTAGGTGTTTTTGCTCTTCGAGATCACGCTGCCGTCGGGAGCGTAAAGGACAAATTCGTCCATTTTTGCGCCGTCGGGTAAATAATAGGTTTCAAGAGTTGCCTCTGTAACGCCGTTTTTGTAGCTTGTCATTTTGTTGTAGGTCTCTTGTTCTGTCTCATCAAAAAGCGAGTGAGATTCAAGCTTCACATTTCCGTCCGCATCGTAGTCGAAAACATAGTATTGGCTCATATTTTCGTTTTCGTCAAAGTGGGCGATGGTCGAGCGTGTCAGAGTGTTGCCGTTGTATTTGTCTGCTTCAATACGGACGACAAGACCTTCTTCGTCGAAAAACTGTGTCGATACCGACAAAACAAGCTCGTCCTTGTCCTTCGTTATCGTCCTTTCAAGGTTTTTCGTGCCATCGTTTCGGTATTCGGTCTCGATCTCAAAGTATTTTATCGGCTCTTTTTCCGTGTGGTCAATCAGTATAGAATAGACCTCTTTTTCGTTTTCGTCATATCTGTACTTGCTTTCGGTTTCAAGAGTGCCGTCGGCGGCGTAAATAAGATCGCTTGCCGAAACCTTTTTTCCGCGCTCGTCATAGTTTATCACATAGTGGGTCTTGACATCGTCATAGCGGATTTCGTGGTGGGTTTTGAGGTGGACTTTGCCGTGATACGAGAAAGCCTCGTACTTTTTCTGCACACCGCGCACGTCGTAAAGATTTACAAATTTCTGCATAACCGCGCCGTCGGCATCAAGGTGATTTGTGGTTTCTGTTCTTTCGGCCTCGGCGGTATAGATTACGTCGTTGGTAATGTGTGCGCCGAAAAGCTTTCCGTCCTTGTCAAAGGTCTTTAAAGAGGTGATAAAGCCGTTTTGCACTGTCATTTCGCTTGACGCATAGCTTTCGCCGGTGTAATCCGAAAGGGTGTTTGCTTTCTTTCCGTCCTTATCGTAGAAAGTGATGGAAAGCTTTGTAAACATTCCGTGCTCGTAGACAGTTTCCACCCTGTGATATCCGTGTTCAAAATCGGGACCTTTGATGTCAACGGGATTTTCATCGGCATCAAAATAGCTTATTGACGTTTCTCTGCCAAATTCGTCGTATTCGGTCTTTTTGATACTGTAACCGTAGCCGCGATAATCGCAAAGCTTGCCGTCCTTGTCAAAATACGAATTTTTCGTCGCCTGACCGCGGCCGTTGTATTCAATGATCTCCTTGGCATATCCGTCGGCGTTGTTTGTAAGCTCGCCCTTTTCATCAAGGAAGGAGAAGGACAAAACGTTTCCGTTTTTGTCGTTTTCGTATTCGATGGTGGCGTACTCTTTGTAGGGATCACAAACGGCTTTACCGTCCGCATCAATCGACGTGCGCGAGTTTTCGTAGCCGTTTTTGTCATAGGTGAACACGTAACCGCAAAAACCGGGAGCCGACATCAGACTTCCGTCTGAAAGATAAAATTTGTATGTATCTCCCGTGCGGACCTGCTTTGCATATCCGTAAGGCTCTGCGGGGTTGCCGTTTTCGTCAAGGGTGCTGACGACAGTGCTTATGTGGTTTTCGTATTCTCTTTCTGTCACACAAAGGCCGTCGCTTGCCTTTGCAAGATCTCCGTTTGCATCGTAAAACGCCGTTTTGCAAAGATCGCCCTTTTCGTCATATACGTATTCCTTGCAGAAAATACCTTCCGAGTTCAGACGGCGATTGTTGGCGGCATCAAGAAAATATTGCTTTGTGATGCGTCCCTTTTCGTCAAGCTCGTATTCAAAGCCGTATATATTGTTGTCGTGCGCCATTCTGCCCGCACTGTCGGCAAAAAAGGTGACCTTTTGCACATATCCCTCGGGGGTGTAGGTGTAGACAAAACGCGAAATGCTGCTGTGCGATGCAACGTTGTAATCCGAAAGAAGCTTTGCGGCATCGCTTTCGTATCCGTTTCCGATAAAATAAGCTTCGCCCGGGTTTGTGGGATCTTTGAAATCCGCGGCAAGAAGCTCGTTGCCCGAATATTGCAGTATAAAATATGGTACGCGGTTTTTGTTGCGGTATGTAACGCTTGCAAGCTTTGATCCCGTGCTGTAATCAAAGGTGTATATGGCAGGGCGTTCCGGGTGGGGGGTGTTGGAAGCGTGGTCGATGACGTTGCCCTTGGGGTTTACGTGCTTCAGCTCTGTCACCTTGTGCCGGCAGTGGGTGATGACATAGTGGTTTATATTTGATCTTTCTGCCGCCGAAAGCTTTTCGATGCCGACGGGCAAGCCGTTTTTCATAACAAAATCAAGATAGTGATAGCTTCGGGGAATAAAATATTCGCCAAGAATAATGGCACACGCCGCAAGGGCGGCACAAATTGCGCCCACCATCGCCTTTTTCTTTCTCTGACGCTTTTTGTCGCGGTTTTCAAGAACGGCGTAGTCAATGTGGATCATGCCCGATATTGCACGCAAAAAAACCTCTCTGTCGTTTTTGCAAAGCTGTCTGTTTACGGCAATGGGGGCGTTGTCGCCCAGGTCTTTCAGCGCCTGGGGATAGCATCCGTCGGGCGAATCGTAATCGCCGCTTATCATGATGGGAATGATCTTGCCAAGAGGATCGATGCCCTGAGCTTTTTTCTGCTCGATAAAGGTTTCGATCTCGTAGTTTACGTAGGGGGCGGCGTTTTCTGCCGTATGCTTTGAGCAAAGGACGATGAGATATTGCGATTTTGCAAGCATCTCCTTTATCTCATCGAGCAGCGGATTTGCGGCGAAGTCCACCTCGTAGGTGCAAATGGGCGAAAGCCTTTTGGGTAGATTGGATTTTGCGCGGATCTCTGTGGGGAGCTTGTAGGATTCGATGAATTTTTGAAGCTTCAGGGCGTATTTCGAATCAACTCCCTTGTGGCTGATAAAAGCAAAAAAGCTTGCTTTTCCTACCTGTTCGTTCATGATCGTGCGTTTCCTTTCAAAAGTTTTTTATATTCCCATTATAACGACAGATTTCTTGCTTGTCAATATCTGTCAAAATATGGTGTCAAAGGCAAAAAGCGCATCTCGGATCCTCATTTTTGCTTATTGCCGACCATATTCTCATATAGGAAAAAACAAGCGTGCCATAGGGCAGGGGGGTGATGCCAAGTTTTTCAAAAAGACGGGTGCTTTCATATCCCGCATCCTTTCGCATACCGCTTACAAAAACGGGAATATCCGCATCCTTTGCCCTTTGGCAAAAGCTTTTTAAGCCTTTGCTTTCGGTGGCAAGGGTTGCCGAGTGATATGGGCTTAATATGACGGCACGCACTCCGTCAAGAGAATACGAAAAATTGTCGGCAGGATGGCTTGACACAAGAAGAATACCGGGATTTTCGACGTATTCGACGGTGCCGATGGGTGCATTTTTTTGCGCGGTCGAAAAAATCTCAAATTCTTTGCCGTCAAAAAGGGCAAAGGGGGTCTTGCCAAGGCTTTCAAGGTCGGCTTGTCCCTCGGCGTGCAAAAGCAGAGCCGATGCACTGTGTATCGCCGTTTTTTCGTCCCCCTCGTTTTTGTAGCTGACAAAAACGCCTCCCGAAATTTTGCGGCGAATAAACTCGAGCGCCGCTTTGAAATTTTCGTATCCGTTGGCCCTTTCGTCGTCAAGGGGATATGCCGAGGACACAAGAACAATGGGTTTTTCGCTGTCACAAAAGGCAAGCGAAAGTGCCGCGGCAGAATATTGCAGGGTGTCTGTGCCGTGGGTCACGATTATGCCGTCAAAGCCTTTTTCAAGCCCTTCGCCCACCGCGCTTTGCAAAATATTCAGCTCTTTTGCGCCAAGGTTTTCGCTCAGTATCGTGTAGGGGCAGAATGTTTCAAACTCCACGTCTTTTTCATCGCAAAAAGGGGAAAGCAGGGCGTATTTTGCCCTGTCGTCGGTGCCGATATATCCGTTTTTCAGGGTGCTGCCGATGGTGCCCCCTGTGAAGATCACCAAAACTTTCATTTTTTATCCTTCCGTTTTTCTTTTTATTCTTCCCGTCAGAACATTTTTATATAATCTCCCGGAGCTTTGCCCGTAACTTTTTTAAAGGCATAGTAAAAATTCGAGGTGTTGTTGTATCCGCACCTCTGGGCGATCTCAAGTCTTGTGAGATCTGTGGTGTTAAGAAGCATCACGGCGTGCTCGATGCGCTTTACGGTGATATAGTCCCAGGGGGACATACCGTTGAGCTTTTTGAATATGCGGCAAAAGTAGTTTTTGCTCATGTGGGCGACGTTTGCAATCTCTTCAAGGGTTATGTTTTCCGAAAGATGACTGTCGATGTATTTCAGCGAGCGCTCTATGTGGTGAAGCGCCTGGGCGTTGTAGGAAAAATCGTTTTCGTCAATCTGCCCCTCAAACGATCGGATCATCTCGATAAGAATATTTACAAGGTGCACTTTAAGCATAATTTCGTGCTCGCGCTTTTTTTCTTCAAGCTCTTTTTCCATCTGAAAGATCAGCCTTTTCACCGACATTGACGATTCTTTTGTCATATCAAGCTTGTTTAAGGGATTTTTCTTGCGGTTCAAAAAAACGCGTATCAGCTCGCCGCTTGAAATGCCGAAATTTTCCGACCATATAAAGCGCGGCTCAAAATGCACGTTCAAAAAATCGGTGCGGCGATCCAGCTTTTTTATCCAGTGCCTCTCGTCTGTGCCAAACAGAAAAATATCGCCCGATTCAAACGAAAATTCGCTCTCGTCGGTGGCGTATATGCCGCTTCCCGAAAGCACCATTGTTATCTCGAGCGCCGTGTGGTGATGCTCGTAAAACATACTGCCGTCCGACGGCAACGACGAGCGAAAAAGCCGCAAAAGGCTTTGCGCGTTGTTGCTTTGTCCTGAAATCTGACCTTTCGGCATACCGTTCTCCTTTCAATCAGGATAATATATTTGACATTTTTTATAAAATAAATGATGAAATGTTCATAGTGTAGTGATATTATATAACTATAAGCGAAATTTGTCAAATAATATTTTTGAAGGAGTGTTTTTTGTTATGGCAAAAGTTGTCACAATGGGCGAGATCATGCTTCGCCTTTCAACACCGCGATTTGAAAGATTCATGCAGGTAGATGAATTTGACGTATGCTACGCAGGCGGTGAAGCAAACGTTGCCGTTTCCCTTGCAAACTACGGTCACGATGCCGAATACGTCACTATGGTTCCCGATAACCCCATCGGCGAGGCTTGCGTTGCGGCTTTGCGCAAAATGAACGTAAAGACCGATAACATTCCCCGCGGCGGCGAAAGACTCGGAATCTATTACCGCGAAACAGGTGCGGCAATGCGCCCCTCGCAGGTAGTTTATGACAGAGCACATTCGTCCATCTCCACAGCAAAGGCGTCCGATTTCGATTTTGATAAGATTTTTGACGGATGCGATTGGTTCCATTTCACAGGTATCACACCTGCCATTTCCGATGAAGCGGCAATTCTTACAGAAGAAGCCCTTAAGGTTGCAAAGGCAAAGGGTGTTAAGGTTTCGTGCGATCTCAACTTCCGCAAAAAGCTCTGGTCGAGCGAAAAGGCACAGAAGGTGATGACAAGCCTTATGAAGTACGTTGACGTTTGCATCGGCAACGAAGAAGACGCCGAAAAGGTTCTTGGCTTCAAGCCCGGCAAAACCGACGTAACAGCAGGCGAGCTTGAGCTTGCAGGCTACAAGAGCATCTTCGAGCAGATGGTTGAAAAGTTCAATTTTGAATACGTTGTTTCCTCCCTTCGCGTTTCGCACTCTGCTTCCGACAACGGTTGGTCGGCGTGCATCTATTCGAGAGACACAAAGGAATTTTATCACTCCAAGGAATACCGCATCTGCCCCATCGTGGACAGAGTAGGCGGCGGCGACAGCTTTGCCGGCGGCGTTATCTGCGGACTTCTTGACGGCAAAAACTTCAAGGATGCCCTTGAATTCGGCGTTGCGGCATCTGCCCTTAAGCACACCATCCCCGGCGACTACAACATGGTAACACGCAAGGAAGTTGACGCTCTTGTGGGCGGCGACGGCAGCGGAAGAGTTCAGAGATAAAGAGGTTTTTGTTATGGAAATTTTAAAGGAATTATCCAACATCGGCATTATCCCCGTTGTAAAAATAAACGACGCTGAAAAAGCGGTTCCCCTTGCAAAGGCTCTTGCAAAGGGCGGCCTTGCGGCGGCAGAGATCACCTTCCGCACCGACGCGGCAGAGCAGGCAATAAAGAATATTGCCGCAGAATGTCCCGACGTTCTTGTGGGTGCAGGCACAGTGCTTACCATCGAGCAGGCAGAACGCGCTCTTAAGGCTGGTGCAAAATTCATCGTAAGCCCCGGCTTTAACCCCAAGGTGGTAAGATGGTGTCTTGACAACGGTGTAACACCTCTGCCCGGTTGCACAACTCCCTCCGAGATCGAGCAGGCGCTTGAGCTTGGACTTAAGGTCGTAAAGTTTTTCCCCGCAGAGCAGAGCGGCGGACTTGACAAGATCAAGGCAATGTCTGCCCCCTACGGCGGCATCAAGTTTATGCCCACAGGCGGCGTCAGCCTTGACAACGTAAACAACTACCTTGCCGCAAAGTGCATCATCGCCTGCGGCGGCAGCTTTATGGTAAAAGAAAGCTTTATCGACGGCGAAAACTGGGACGAGATCACAAAGCTCACCGAAAAAGCGGTTGAAACCATGCTCGGTCTTTCTGTTGGCCACATCGGCATTTATCACGAAAACGCAGATGAGGCAAAGAAAACGGCAGATATGCTCTCGCTTCTCACAGGAAAGCCCATCGAGCGCGAAACCGACAAGGGAATGTTTGTTACAAACGAGTTTGAAGTGATGAAATCCACGGGCCGCGGCAGATGCGGACACATCGCAGTGCTTACCAACAGCGTTGACCGCGCCGTATATCACCTTTCAAAGCGCGGCATAAAGTTTGACGAAGAAACCGCCACCTTCAACGATGACGGCACAAGAAAGTTCATCTATCTTTCCGAAGAATTCGGCGGATTTGGTGTACATCTGCTTCAAAGAAAATAAAAAAATATCCGCCGATCATTTTTTCCGATCGGCGGCTTCTTTTTTTGAAAAAGCGGAAATTTTTGTTATTTATTCCACCACGCAAATTCCGCGGGAAATGAAATATTCGTTTATTTCTTTCATTTTTTCGGCCGTCGGCATTTCCGACTTTGGCATGGTGTTTTCCATATCGACCGCATCGTATTTTGAGCCTGCAAAGCTGTGATAGGGCAAAACGCGCATTTTTGTAAGATTTTTAAGGGTGCACAAAAGATCTGCAATCTTTTCGCACTGATCGTCGTTCATGCCGGGAACATAGGGGTAGCGCACCTCTATCTTTGCTCCGCATTCGTCAAGATATCGCAGGTTTTCAAGGATGATGCCGTTTTTTTGCCCCGTGCATTTTTCGTGCACATCCTCGTCTACCGCTTTTATATCGTAAAGAAAAACGTCGGTGTAGGGCATCACGGCGTCAAGGGCTTTTTTGCTTACAAATCCGCAGGTGTCAACGGCGGTGGAAACCCCGTTTTCCTTCATTTTTTTCAAAAGCTCTGCACAAAATTCGGGTTGCATCAGACATTCGCCCCCCGAAAGGGTGATTCCGCCGCCCGAGCTTTCGTAAAAGCTCTTGTCTTCAAGAAGTATCGGAACAAGCTCATCGACACTCATCTTTTTGCCGTAGAGCTTCAAAGCTTCGCCAAGGCACGCCTCTTCGCATTTTCCGCAGGCGACACATTTTTCTCTGTCAAGTTTGTGCCCGTTTTCGTCAACCGCGTGCGCCCCTGCATCGCAAACCGAAACGCACTCGCCGCAACCAATGCACTTTTTTTCGATATACGAAAGCTGGGGGGCAAAGGATATGCTTTCGGGATTGTGGCACCAAACGCATTTTAAGGGACAGCCTTTAAGAAAAAGGGTGGTTCTTATGCCGTCGCCGTCGTGGATGGCGAATTTTTTTATATCAACAATGTTTGCTGTCATGGTTCCTCCGTCAAAGGTTTTCTGCCTGCTTTATAAATTCGTCCTGCTCGCTTTTTGAAAGCTCGTTGAAATATACGTTCCATCCGCATCTGCGCACCTGCAGGGTGCTGTATTTTTGCGGCATTTTTTGTGCCGCGCGCAAAATTTTCGGGTCAAACGAATTTATCTGAATGGCAAAACCGCCCATTTTCATATATGCGCGCACCATCGCGCAAACGCTTTTTATGCCGTCCTCTCCCGAAAAAACAGATCTGTGAAGCATCAGATCAAGCACCGTGCCGTTGGGAACGTCGGTGTAATCAATGGCGGCAACCGAGCGGATAAGGGAGGTGGCGCCCCCTTTGTCTGTGGCGGTGATGGCACACATATTTTTGGACATGGGCTCGCCCGAGTGCCGTCCGTCGGCAGAGGCAATAAGATTTTTGCCAAAGGTAAAGCACCAGTCGATCGAAAAAGCGCCCAATCTAAAAAATCCGCCGCGGCAATTGGGCACGCCGTTTATCAAAGAAGCGCAATATTTCATGATATCGGCGGCAATGCCGTCGGGAGTTTTGTCAGCATTTCCGTATTTCGGGTATTTTGCAAAAAATTCCAGCCTCAAAGCTTCGTTGTCTTTCCAGTCGTTTTCAAGGATTTCAAAAAGCTGTGAAAGAGAAAACCGCTTTTCTTCAAAAACCGCCTTTTTTATAGCGCAAAGCTCGCCTGCCACAGTGGCAATGCCAAAAGCGTTTATCGAGGTGTTGCCGTATTTTGCTCCGCCGTCGTAAGGCTCGCGAACCCCGTTTTCGGTTATACATCCGCAAAGCAGAGGGACGAAGAAGGGGGAGGAGTTTACGCACGGGTAAAATCTTTCAAAATCATAGCATATTTTAATCGTTGTATCCGCAAGGTGGGCTATCTGCTCTTTTACGATGGCGTAAAATTCGTCAAAGCTTCCTATCTCTTCGATCGGCTTTGTCTTTGCGCCGACCTGCTTTTTGATATTGGTATCATATCCGCTTGTAAAAGCGTATTCCACCGCCTTTGGCAGTATGATTCTGCCTGCACAGGTGGCGGCGATCTCTTTTCCCGCACAAAGCGGCTCGTAGCATCCGACGGGAACGTAGTTTTTTGCATCCTTTTCGTCTGCACCAAGCTTTGTAAGAGCGGCAATAACAACGTCGTCGTTCAAAAAAACAATGCTGTTCCGTCCGCGCGAGATGCACGACACGGCAAAATCAAGGATTCCGTCGGAAAGCTTTTCGTGGCAACGTATCTGAATTTTCGGATCGTTTATGTCAAGGGCGTCGTATTCTTCAAGCACCGCCATCGAAAGAGGCGAAAAATCCTTTTCGCCGCAAAGGCAAAGAGGGGTGTTTGCGGTAAAATGCATGGTGTAATAGCGGTAAAACAGGTGAGAAAGTATCGTTCGCAGGTCTTTTTCGGAAAAAATTCCGCTTTCCGCATCGTTTTTGTAAAAAGGAAAAAACAGCTTGTCAAAAATGCCAAGTGTTCTTGCGTTGTTTTCGGAAACAATTGTCATCAGCGAATAGATAAACATCTGCAACTGCAAAGCCTCGTGCATATTTTTTGGCGGATCTTCGCGGATGTTAAGAAGTGTTGTGTGCAAAAGGGATTGGTTTTCGCCCTTGTCCTTGTGCTTTTCGGTAAGGGCAATGTATCTGTCGATCAGCTTTTGAAGTGCCGTGTAGGATATGACGACCGAGAGCAAAATCTGATGCTCGCGGCTGTTTTGGGGATATTTTTCGGTGCGCTTCTTTGCCTGCGCAATGATGCAGCCTATGCCTTTTGCAAAAAGCTTTTCGTAATCGGGACAGTTGTGACCGAAATCGCAGTCGCCCGTGTAAGCTCCGCTTTCATATCCGAGAAGCTGAAGAGATGCCGATTCGGGGCATTTTTCTTTCATATTTTGCCAAAGCATTTCGTATCTGATCTTGCCCGTGATGTTGCAATTTTCAATGCCAAAAACAAAAAGCTCGTCGGGGTGGTAGAATATGCGCGAATTTGAAAGGATATGGTCGATAACATACGCCCGTGCAAGGGCAACCGATACACCTTTGTACTTTTCAAACAGTTGTCTGCATTCTTTTTCAAGTGTCACAAGATCGGTGCCGTCGGTTAAATATTTTTCTTTTTCGTCGTGCGCCCTTTTAAGCTCGGCTTTGTCAAGAATAGCGGTCAGCATAATATCCCTCCGTTCTTTTTCAAGTATAACCCTGTCAGAGCAAAAAATCAATAGACAAAATATAAGCTTTTGCACATTTCGAACATAAATATTGACTTTTTCTCCTTGCTTTGGTAAAATTAAAAAAAGGCGGTGAAACAATGAAAGATCTTTTAAGCTCCGAATATATCATCGGACACATCGGATGCGTCATCAAAAGCTTTATGCCGGAGGGAATGTACGAAAACGTTGTCAAGGGCAGACACTCCGAATGTCTTGTTTTTGTAACCTCGGGGAATGCGCAATATTCTTTCGGCGCAAGTATTCTTAACGTCGAAAAAGGCGACGTGCTTTTTCTTGCAAAAAACTCGCGCTACACCATCAGAGTGTTTCCCGATTACAAATTTATCTACACCGATTTTGACATCTGCTCGGAAGATTCCGGAAAGCTTGTAAGCGCGGTATACAAACCCGATCCGCGAAAGACCAACGAAGCCTTCAGAAGCCTTTTGTTTTATTGGACGAGGGGCGGACGAAAAAGATATACAAAATCAAGGGAGCTTTTGTATTCGATCTACGATCTGCTGTTTGACAGCAAAATAGGGGACACCGAAAGTCATCTTGCGCTGATCGAGCCTGCCATCCGAATGATAGCAGAACACTCGGCAAACGAGCCGATCTCTGTTGAAAACCTTGCCGATGCCTGTGGCATCAGCTGTGTTCATCTGCGAAGAATGTTTATGAAACAGTTTGGGATGCCCCCTGTAAAATATATTTCAAAGCAAAAGATCGACCGAGCCAAGGAGCTTTTGCGGTATGACACGTCGAGCATAACGGCGATAGCCGAGATGCTGGGATACTCGGGAATTTTCTATTTTTGCAAGAGCTTCAAAAAAGAAACAGGCCTTACCCCGGGTGAATACAGAAAGCTGCACGGCAAATGATTTTTGTAAAAAAACGCCGCCGTTTTCGGTTGACAGAGCGCAGAGGCTGTGATATAATAAATACAAATAACAGATAATATCGGGAGAATAATATGAAAATTTTGCTTACAGGCGGCGCAGGCTTCATCGGCTCACACACCGCCGTAGAACTTCTTAACATCGGTCACGATGTGGTGATCGCCGACAATTTTTCCAACGCCAGCCCCGCCGTTGTTGAACGAATCGAAAAGATAACAGGCAAGAGTGTCAAGGTATACAACATCGACATCTGCGAAAAGGCTCTTTGCGAGGGAATGTTTGAGGCAGAAAAGTTTGATGCCGTCATTCACTTTGCAGGCTACAAGGCGGTTGGCGAGTCGTGTCAGAAGCCTTTGATGTACTATCGCAACAATATTGATTCCACCCTTACCCTTGTGGAAACAATGACCAAATACGGCGTAAACAACATCGTTTTCAGCTCGTCCGCCACAGTTTACGGTATCCCCGAAACTGTTCCGCTGGTTGAAGGTATGCCCACAGGCTGCACCAACCCCTACGGCTGGACAAAATATATGAACGAGCAGATCCTTACCGATGCGGCAAGCGCAAACCCCAACCTTTCTGTCGTTCTTCTGCGCTATTTCAACCCCATCGGTGCGCACGCATCGGGACTTATCGGCGAAGCCCCCAACGGCATCCCCAATAATCTCATGCCCTACATCGCCCAGGTTGCCGTTGGCAAGCGCGAAAAGCTTTCGGTGTTTGGCAACGACTATCCCACCCCCGACGGTACGGGTGTGCGTGATTATATCCACGTTGTGGACCTTGCCCGCGGTCACGTTGCCGCCATCGACTATGCCGCAAACAACAAGGGCACCGAGATCGTAAACCTCGGCACAGGTATCGGATACAGTGTGCTTGACCTTGTAAAATCGTTTGAAAAGGTAAACGGCATCAACATTCCCTACGTCATTGCCGAAAGACGTGCAGGCGACGTTGCGGAAGTGTACGCCGACCCCAAAAAGGCAAAAGAGCTTCTTGGCTGGCAGGCAGAAAAGACCATCGACGATATGTGCCGCGATACCTGGAATTGGCAGAAAAACAATCCCAACGGATACGACGAATAATTCTTTTGTAACAAAATACGGGAGGCGCGTTTCGCATCTCCCGTTGTTTTTTTCCATTGATAAATATCCTCATCAAACGTCTTGAACTTGTGCCCGTTTTTTGATATAATATACCCAAAGGAGAGGATTTTTTATGAAAACTGTTACCTTAAATATATCAAAAGAATACGATTGCGACGTTCTTGTTTGCGGCGGCGGAGTCAGCGGATTTGCATCGGCGGTGTCAAGCGCAAGAAACGGAGCAAAAACACTGCTTATCGAATCGGGCGGATTTCTTGGCGGAACCGCCACAAAAGGGCTTGTCGGTCCTTTTATGACCTGCTTTGACGCAAAGGGCGAGAAAAAGATAATACAAGGGCTTTTTTCCGAGCTTTGCGACCGTCTTGTTGCTGACGGCGGAGCAATATATTCCGACGAATGTCGCGGCGGCGACAGCCACAGCGGATATCGCACCTCGGGGCATATCGGTGTGACCCCCTTTGATGCCGAAAGCTTAAAGCGTGTGACCGAGCAGATGTGCCTTGAATCGGGTGTAAAACTGCTCTACCACACCACCCTTATCGGTTGTGACACGGCGGACAACAAAATAAAATGCGTTTACGCCGCCGACGGCGAAAAAATAATTGCGATCAACGCAAAGGCGTATATCGACACCACCGGCACTGCCGCCCTTGTGCACAAGGCAGGGGGTGCCACCATGCGCGGAAACGACGATGGCATTTTGCAGACGGCATCCACCTTTTTCGTCATCTCAGGGGTAAACAAGGCGGTGCTTGACGAATATATGAGCACCCACACCGAAATGCGCGAAAGATTTTTTATGGATCTCATCGAGAGCGGACAGGCCGACGGAAGCTTTCCCTGCGGTACGCAAAAACTGCGCATTTTTGAAAACCCCGACGGCAGTTGGACGGTAAATATGGCGCAGGTGGACGAACAGCTGAACGAGCTTTGTGCCGATGCGGTCACGCAGGCAGAGATCGATCAGCGACGTCAGATAGTTAAGATTTATGAATTTTTAAAGAAGAATATCTGCGGACTTGAAAATATAAAGCTTGTCACCACCGCCTCTGACATCGGTGTGCGCGAAAGCCGCCGTATGGTGGGAAAAACGGTGTTTTGCCTTGACGATATAAAAAGCGCAAAGAAATTTGACGATCGCATCGCCGTTTGTGCCAACTCTATTGATATCCATCAGAAAAAGGGCGTAAGCTACAGCGCCCACAACAACGAAAATTACTACATACCTCTTTCGTGCCTCGTCAGCGCAGATATATCAAATCTGTTCACGGCGGGCAAAAGCCTTTCTGCCGACAGGTTTGCCTTTGCGGCAGTCCGCGTCATGCCCCCTTGTGTTGCCATGGGGCAGGCGGCAGGCGTTGCCGCATCGATTGCGGCAAAAGAGGATGTTGCGGCATCCGACGTGCCATACCAAAAGGTGCAAAAGATCCTTCTTGAAAACGGAGCTTTTCTCGGATAATACAAAGAGGAACTGCGTGATACAGTTCCTCTTTCATTTATGGTTTTATCCTTCAAATTCGCAACGTCTTATGATGTGATCCTGGAAAGAAGAATCAAGCTCGTTGAAATATCCGCTCCAACCCCAAACGCGCACGATAAGGTTGGGGTATTTTTCGGGATGCGCCTTGGCATCAAGCAGAATTTCTCTGTTGACCGAATTGAGCTGCAACTGATGGCCGCCCAGATCAATAAAGCTCTTTACAAGCTGCGCCGTCTTTTTTATACCGATGTCGTTGCGCAGAACGCTGTCGTGTATCTCAAGGGTAAGCGGACCGCCGTTTATGATGTTTGAAAGGTCAAACTTTGTAAACGATTGGATTACCGAAAGTATTCCGTCGGGGCGAACGTCGAGCGAGGGAGAAAAGCTTGACGGATAGGGCTCAAAATCTTTTCTGCCGTTGGCGGTGGCGGGACATTTTTCCGAAAGGTAGATATATCCGTGTGCACTGCCCGTGCCTGCTCTCCAAACGCCTCCCGTGGGGCAGGGCTTGTTGTTAAGATAGCCCGAGAAGGTCTTCATAAGGAAGTTTGCAATGTCATCAACATAGTCGTCGTTGTTTCCCATCTTCGGGCAGCAGGCGAGCATTTTTCTTTCTTCCTCAAAGCCTTCGTAGTTGGCATCAAGCATTGAAATAAGCTGTGTTTTTCCAATCTTTTTCTCATCGAAAACCAGCTTTTTGATCGCCGCCAGCGAGTCTGCGGCAACGGCAATGCCTGCGCCGTGGCAACCGTAGTTTTCATATTTTGCGCCGCCCGACCAGATGTTTGTAAGCGATTCGATGCAACCGTCGGTGAAAACCGAAATAAGGGGAATGTATACCGGCAGGTCGTCTTTGCAATCGTCCATTTTCGCATCACATTCGCAAATTATCTCGCGTGCCACGTGTTCCATAAGCTCGTCAAAGTTTTGCGAGCTTTCAAGATGTTTGTGGATGGCTCTGTTTGTGACAGAGGGAAAGTCCATGTCGCGTCTGTTGGGGGTGTCTCCGCCGCAGTTGGGGATAATAAATTCCCAGCAGGCGGCAACTGTGTAGTCTATGGCATCCTCGGGATCATATCCCAGCTTTATAAGTCCCGGCACAACAACGTCGTCGTTGCAGTACTGCGGAAAACCGAGTCCCTGCTTGGTAAGAAGTGTTCCAAATTCGTAAAGCTCGTCGGGGGTGTTTTTGCCAACGCGCAGATTGATCTTGGGGTCGATAAGGTTGAGCTCAAGCGATGCTTCCATGCACATCTGCGAAAGCTCGTTGTATACGCTCTTGCCGTCCTTGTCAAAACCGCCGAGTACCATACTTTGGCCGTTGTCGCCCTGCTGGATGCCGAAATAAAGGTCCGAATCAAAGTTGATGGAAATGAAAAATTCTTCGACGGTTTCCAAAATTTCCTCGTCACTTACTCCGCGTGCCTTGTCCGCAAGATAATAGGGGTACATATACTGGTCAAATCTTCCAAGTCCCAGATGTGTTGCACCCGTCCATCTCAAACAGTAGATACAAAGCTTCATGAAAAGGCACGCTTCATAAAAGCTTTCGGGGCTCTTTCGCGGAAGCTTGCAAAGAGCGTTGTAAAGCTTTGTGTTGCCGCTGTCCTTTGCCTGCTCTTTCTGCTTGTCGCAAAATTCAAGGCAGATATAAAGGTCTTCGAGCATATATTTGCCGTATTCAAGCTTTTCTTTGTCGTCGGTTTTTGACATGCTGTCTTTTATTCTTTCGATAACCTTGTCAAATCCCTGCGCCATAACGTCGGCGTAGTTTACGGTTATGTTGCCTGCTCCGGGCGAAAGATAAGTGTCGATCGAGCGGTTAAAGCCAAAATAATCGTTTTCAAAAGCCACGGGCGAATCGGTGTAGATGTGCTTTCTGAAAAGTGCTTCGTTTTCATCGAGAAAACGGGGAAAAACGTCCCTCGGCTCTTTTGTGCCGGTGCGTCTTTGTTTTCTGTATTCCTTGCTGTTCAAAAGGTCAAGCAGGCCTTTGATTCTTTCTGTCATAACAATACCTCACAAAATCTTAATTTTTATTCCGTAAGAGTCAAAAATTTCTTGTCTTGTCGAAACCTCAACCGTTTCGTCAAAATCGGGGGTGTATTTCCGTCCCGTCATGGCGTATTTTCCGCCCGCCATCTTGTTGTATGGCAAAAGCTCGGCGTATTTTATGCCGTGTTTTTCAAGAAAATGTGCAATGCTTTTTATATTTTCCTCGGTGTCTGTGACGGTGGGAATAAGGGGAATGCGCACCACAAAATCCTTGCCGCTTTTGCAAAGGGCGGCAAAATTTTCGTGTATTTTTGCGTTTGAAACGCCCGTGTGGCGAATATGCTCTTTTTCGTCCATTATCTTAAGGTCGAAAAGATAATAATCGCAAAGCTCAAGGCTTTTTTTGAAAATTTCGGGATCGCAATATCCGCAGGTCTGAATTGCCGTGTGGAGCTTGCCTTTTAGGATCATAAGACATTCAAAAAGAAAATCCGATTGGCAAAAAGGTTCGCCCCCCGAAAAAGTGATGCCGCCGCCCTTTTGAAAAAACACCTTGTTTTTCAAAAGCTTTTCGCAAAGCGCGTCTGGCTCGTACTGCGTTCCGCAGACCCGCAAAAGGTTACGGGGGCAATTGTTTATGCTTTCGGTGGTGTATCTTAAAACGTCGCCGTCTTTTTCTGCGTATTTTTCGCATTTTCCGCACATAAGGCATCCGTTTGGCGATCGGACGATTTCGGGTGCCATTTTCTGTCCCTCGGGGTTGTGGCACCAACTGCAACGCAGGGGACAACCTTTAAGAAAAACAGAGGTGCGTATGCCCGGGCCGTCGTACACAGAAAATTCTTCAATCGAAAAAACCGTGCCTGTCATTGCACATCACTTCCTTTTATTTTAATATAACAGACAGAAGTTGACAAAACAAGAAATATATTGTATAATTATAGACAAAAGTTAAGGTTGGTGATTTTTTTGATCGAGCATCAGATAACAAATTCCTACGGCAACTACAACAGCAATACTTTTATATACAAAGATCTCGGCTACACCCCCCATTTTCACGGAAATTACGAGCTGATATATGCCCTGCGCGGCGACATCGAAATATCGACAAACGGCATTTTTGACACTCTGCATCAGGGCGAAATGATCCTTGTTTCGCCCTATACTGTCCATTCGCTGAAAGCCCAGGGGGAGGATGAAATGTGGGTAAGCGTTTTTTCGCCCGATTTTATATCGTCGTTTGACGAAAAAAACAGAAATATCAACTATTCAAAATTCAGATGCGACAACGAAGTAGAAGAAATTCTTAAAAAATATCTTTTCGTTTCCAAAGCGCCCGAGCATTTTTTGCACATTTCGTGTCTGTATCTTGTTTGCAACGAATGTGTAAAGCACGCTGTACCTGCCGATTCGCGCGCCGACAACGAATTCAGATACAAGGTGATCGACCTGATATCGCAGAATATGGAAAGCGAGCTTTCGATGAAACAGGTGGCGGATGCTCTGGGGTATGAATACCACTATTTTTCCGCCCTTTTCAACGAGGGCTTTGGCATGAATTTCAAGGCGTTTGTCAATCTTTTTCGCTTTGAAAAAGCCTGCCGCCTGCTGTGCGACAAGCGCGCCGATATAACAAAGATATGCGGAGAATGCGGATTTGGCAGTATACGTAACTTTAACCGCGTTTTCAAAAGCATCAGCGGCAGAACTCCGGGTGAATACAGGGCAGAACAATAAAAAATGCGACAAAAATCCAAGAATCCCCCCGTCCTGCCGTTTGGTGTGGAATTTAATCAATGGTAAAAACGATAATATCGTAGGGCAGGGGCTTGCTCCTGCCGTTCGGTGTGGAATTTAATCGTTGGCAAAAAACAACAACATTGTAGGGCAGGGGCTTGCTCCTGCCGTTCGGTGTGGAATTAAATCAATGGAAAAAACGATAATATCGTAGGGCAGGGGCTTGCTCCTGCCGTTTGGTGTGGAATTTAATCGTTGGCAAAAAACAACAACATCGTAGGGCAGGGGCTTGCTCCTGCCGTGTGGTGTAGAATTAAATCAATGGCGAAAACAACAATATTGTAGGGCAGGG
>JAFYUZ010000073.1 GCA_017549365.1 Clostridia bacterium | reverse complement strand
GGGTTTCCCTCTTGCACTTCGTGCAATTCACCCGTCGAAGTTTGTGCAACAAACTTCAGAAGTTGCTTGCAACTTCCCCTGCGCTATTGGGCGCAAAGGGGGGTATTTCGCTCTCTGCGGAGAGCGACCAAAGGCGCCGCCTTTGGAATCCGCCACCCTTTGAAAAGGGTGGACCGAAACTTTATTATTTGGTGTAAAATTTTGCCGATGGCAAAACGGGCGAACGCAGTTCGCCCCTACGATTGGATTTTTTGTCATTGATTTGGTATTTGTGCCCAACCGTGCCTTCTCCTTTCAGGAGAAGGGGGACCGCGTCAGCGGTGGATGAGGTACGCGCAACAAAAAAGAGAGATGCCGTTTCATTTTGCATCTCTCTTCTCTTTTTATGCATCAAAGATTTTTCAGCGCATCCATGATATCACGCGGATATTCACCTGCATCGACAAGGGCGTTTATTGCCGCCTTGGATGCGGGCAGATCCTCGCTGTATGTAAGGCCAAACCACTTTTCGGCGGTCGGCAAAAGCTTTGCGCGGGCACGGCCCTGCTTTATCAGCTCGTCGATCTTGCCGGGAAGCAGATATTCGCTCTTGATATCGCCGTCTGCAAGATTTGAAAGAAAATCAACAAATCCCGCTTCAAGCTTTTCAAAAAAGCTGGGGCGCAGACCCCACATATTCATCGAAACGTATGCATCGGGCGAAATGCCTGCACCGTTTTCAGACATCATCACGCCGTTTTCCATGCGAAGCTTGTGGGTTTCGGTTACGTCCACAAGATAGCCGTTTGCATCCACACTGCAAACGCCGCGCGATACACCGCCGTTTTCGCTGAGTGTATTTTTAAGAATATATCCCGCAAGGCAAATATCCTCAAGGTCTGCACAGCAAGCAGGCCTTGTAAGATGCTCGTGGATCTGGGCAAAGCCCTGTCTGCCGTAAAAATCGTCGGCGTTGATGACGGCAAAGGGTTCTTTTACGACATCCTTACAGCAAAGGATGGCGTGACCTGTTCCCCAGGGTTTTGTTCTGTCGGCAGGTTTTTCAAATCCGCGGGGCAAAACGTCAAGCTCCTGAAAAACATATTCAACGTCGCAGACCTTTTCTATTCTGTTTCCGATTATTTCGCGAAAATCGTCCTCGATGGCGTGGCGAATGACAAAAACAACTTTGTCAAAACCCGAACGTCTGGCATCATAGATGGAATAATCCATCAAGATCTCATCACTCGGGCCGATCTTTGCAAGCTGTTTTATACCTCCGCTGTATCTCGAGCCGAGTCCTGCCGCCATAATAACAAGTGAAGTTTTCATAATTTTCCGCCTTTCTGTATTATACATTTTCTGTTTCTGATTTGATGCAGTATATTTTTTCGCGCTTTTCGGTGCGCGCATGATAAAGTATATCTGCGTGGCACAGGCAATATATCATTTTTTGCGAAAGTCTGCGGTCAATATGCGCATACTCCGCAAGACTTTTTACGGTAATTTCTTTTTCGCAGGGTAAAAGATTCAAAAAATCGCGCGGACTTTCAAAATGCTCCACGGCAAAAAGCTCGGTGGGCACGCGGTTTAACCTTACGGCGCCATATTTTTTGCGATCATACGATCTTCCCGACAAAAGCTTTGTTTCGTTTGCCGCCATTTCAAAAACGCAAAACGAAAGATTTTTTGCCTTAAGGTAATCTTTTATATATATAAGCTCGGAAAAAATGGTATAGACGTTTTCTTTTTTCGGGCTTTTGTGAAAATCCGAAAGCTCGCCCGTTTCGGGGTCGATCCACGCAATGCGCTTTTCGCGGATGGCAGGAAAAACGATCGTCACGGGAAATTCGGGCAAAAAAGCATCAAGCTTTGATTTAAGCGACGAAAAGCTTCGCGTTTGCACCTCGTATGCCCTGCCGTCAAGAAAAACGTCGATGTATTTCTTTCCGTGCTTTATTTCCTGATCCTCTTTGTTTGCCGAGATGTAATTTTTAAGAACAAGGTGCAGTGTCCCCTCCCCCAGGCCCCCAATGTTCGATTCGCCCTCGCGGGTGACGCTGCTTGTCACTCTTTTCGAGCCTTTTTTCAGCGAAAGTCCCTGGGTATATCCGTTTTCCGCCTCGATCAACGCCACAAGATTGCAGGCGCCGACAAAACGCTCTTGGTCAAAGACAAGGTTTTCGTCCATCAGTTTTTGTCGCCGTGTCGCGAGCAAGGGGTGGTAAAATACCCTTCGAGCGAAAGTCGGTATGCCCCGTCCTTTTCAAGAAATTCGAGATCGAGCGCAAGTTTTTTGTCACAGTCCTCAAAAATTGCCGTTTTTATGCCGCAGATGTCGGCAAAATTAAGGGGTGCTTTGGCAAGAAGATAACGGGCAAGATAATCGTCGATGCCGTCCAAAAGCTTTATTTTGTATATAACGCAGTCGGTGCCGACGATTCTGAAAAGCGATATGCCGCGGAAAATTTTGTTGTCATACGCGGCGTATGCCATCATGTCGGGGTTGTGTTCTATGCCGACCTTTTCGCAAAGATCCTTTTGTTCTTCTTTTGTACCCACGGGTAAGATTTCAAGCATTTTCCTGTCCTCTCTCAAAGGTTTTTAAGATATTCTGTTTCGGAATGGTTGAGAAAACGCCACTGTCCGGGGCGCAGTGTACCAATGTTCAGCTCGCCCACGGCGATTCTGCGCAGGCGCACCACCTCAAGTCCAACCTTTTCGCACATTTTTCTGATCTGTCGGTTTCTGCCCTCCGAAAGGGTAAAGCGCAAAACAGTTGCGCCGTCCTTGCGCGAGATAAGGGCAACAGTGACGGGCTTTATCTGATATCCGTCAATCTCCATCGGCTCGGCAAGGCGGTTTATGACCTCCTGCGGGATCTCGCCGCGGACTTTTACGTGATATATTTTTTCAAGATGGTTTTTGGGATGCATCAGCTTGTCGGCAACAGTGCCGTCGTTGGTCAAAAGCAAAAGACCTTCGGAATCCATATCCAGTCTTCCGCAAGGGTAAACCCTGACCGAAAGCTCCTCCATCAGCTCGGGAATACACTTTCTGCCCTTTTCGTCGCTCATGGTGGTGACATATCCGCGGGGCTTGTTGAGCATAACGTAAACCTTGCGCTCGGCACTGCGGCAGGTTTTGCCCGCCACCTTCACCTTGTCGTGGTATGGGTCCACCTTCATGCCGATGGTGGCTTTTTCGCCGTTAACCGTAACGTGACCAAGCTCTATTTCTTTTTCTGCCGCGCGGCGGGACATGAAACCGCAGTCGGCAATGAATTTCTGGATTCTTACTTCTTTCATTTTATCTTCCTTTTTAAGTTTTAACAGTTGTATTTTTGCATAGAATTATATATCAGAACACCAACGGAGAAACAAACGTAATGAACGACAAAAAAATTCTTTCTGCCGTAAGCTATGCCGCCGCAAGTGCTGTTTTTTCGATACTTGTATTTTTTTATGCAGAATTTGCAAACCCTGCCGAGGGGGAACCTGCTTTTTCGCAAATTTCTGACACGACCGCCGAATTTGACATTCCCGCAAGCCAATTTCCGCAAACGGGGGCGCAAAGCTGTGCTCTTGTCGATGCAAATTCGGGGCAACTTTTGTTTTCAAAAAACGAAAACGAGCGCCTTCCCATGGCAAGCACCACAAAGATTATGACGGCGATAATTGCTATTGAAAACAAAAGTCTTGACGATGCCGTTTTGATCCCAAAAGAAGCGCAGAATGTGGAAGGGTCGTCGATATATCTTGCCGCGGGCGAGGTGCTTTCGCTGGGCGAGCTTTTGTATGGTCTTATGCTCGAATCGGGAAACGATGCGGCAATTGCCATTGCCATCCACACGGCGGGAAGTGTTGAAAATTTTTGCAATATGATGAACGAAAAGGCAAAAGAGCTTGGTCTTTGCAACACAAATTTTGAAAACCCCCACGGGCTTTCGTCCGAAAACCACTATACCACGGCGCATGAGCTTGCAAAACTTGCAGCCTATGCCATGAAAAACGAAACTTTCCGAAAGATCGTTGCCACCGAAAAATATATCATCCCCGCGCGCGAAAAATGCAGAGAACGATATTTTTTTAACCACAACAGGCTCCTTCGAAGCCTTGATATCTGCGACGGGGTGAAAACGGGGTATACTCTTTCCTCGGGCAGATGCCTTGTGACCTCCTGCACGGTGGAAGGGGGCAGCTTTGTTGCCGTGACTTTAAACGACAGGAACGACTGGAGCGATCACAAAGAAATGCTGACATTTGCCGCAAGCAATTTTGAAAGTGTGAAAATTGCCGCCGCGGGCGAGATCTTTTTTTCGTACCAAACGGCAGCGTCACCAAAGCAGAGGGTAAGCGTGACAAACGCAGAGGATATTTATATCACCCGAAAAAAGTGGGCAAATGCGCCGATCGATCTTTCGGTCGAGATCGGGGCGGTCGGCTCTCTTGTGGGAGATACCGCAGGGTATGTGATCGTGAATGACGAAAAAAACTGTTTCAGTTTTCCTCTGACCGTATCGGGTGTTCAATAGGCTGAGGGTGGCTGTGTTTGACCGTTTTGCCGTTTTTCGCGTCCCGAAGGGACATATCGTATCCCGAAGGGATATATCGCGTCCCGAAGGGACATATCGTATCCCGAAGGGATATATCGCGTCCCGCAGGGACATATCGCATCCCGAAGGGATATATCGCGTCCCGCAGGGACATATCGTATTACGCAAGTAATATATCGCATCGAAGATATATCGTAAATTCCGCAGGAATTTATATCGCTGATTTCATCTTTGATGAAATCATTATTGTAAAGCTTTTGGCGATATACTCGCTTTGCTCGTGCGATATACTCGCTTTGCTCGTACGATATATTTTGCTTCGCAAAATGCGATATAACCTCGCTTTTGCTCGGTTGCGATATACTCGCTTCGCTCGTACGATATGATATTCGCGTCCCGCAGGGACATATCGTATTACGCAAGTAATATATCGCATCGAAGATATATCGTAAATTCCGCAGGAATTTATATCGCTGATTTCATCTTTGATGAAATCATTATTGTAAAGCT
>JAFYUZ010000072.1 GCA_017549365.1 Clostridia bacterium | reverse complement strand
TTATCGGCAACCCCCTTTATCACTGGACACACCTCGAGCTCAAAAAATATTTCGGCATCTCCGAACCTCTTTCCGAAAAAAGCTGTGAAAAGATCTGGCAAGAGTGCAACAAGGTGATAACAAGCGGCAAATTCACCGTCCGCGACATCATCAAAATGTCGGGAGTCGAAGCCATCTGCACCACCGACGACCCCGCAGACGACCTCAGATACCACAAAATGATCGCGCAGGACACAAGCTTTGAAACAAAGGTACTGCCCGCATTCCGTCCCGACAAGGGTGTCAATATCGAAAACCCCGGCTTTGCAGAGTATATCAAGGGCGCTCTTTCCGAAAGCGCAGGCATTGAAATCTGCGATCTCGATTCGCTTCTTGCCGCATACAGCCAGCGCATCGAATATTTTGCCCAAAACGGATGTCTTACCTCCGACCACGGCATGGGGTATATTCCTTATGCCTACGCAGAATCCGACGAGGTGGATGCTATCCTCAAAAAAGCTCTTTCGGGAGATACTCTTTGCGATCTCGAATGTGACAAGTACAAGACGTATATGCTCACCTTCTTTGCAAAAGAGTTTACAAAGCGCGATTTTGTTATGCAGATACACTATGGCGTTATCCGTAACAACAACACCCGTTCTTTCGAAGCACTCGGTCCCGACACAGGCTTTGACACCATTGCAGGCTACGAGTGCACAACCAATGCGCTCAAGCTTCTTGACACCTTTGAAAAGAACGAAATTCTGCCCAAAATGGTCATCTATTCTCTCAATCCTTGCGACAATGCCGCCATCGATGCTCTTTGCGGTTGTTTCCAGGGCAATTCAAAGGGTATAAGATCCAAGATCCAGCACGGTTCTGCATGGTGGTTCAACGATCATCTCGAGGGCATGCGCGACCAGCTGAAAACCTATGCTTCGGAAGGTGTTCTTGCAAACTTTGTGGGAATGCTCACCGATTCGAGAAGCTTCCTTTCGTACACCCGCCACGATTATTTCAGACGCATCCTTTGCGATTATGTCGGCGGTCTTATCGAGCGCGGCGAATACCCCTGCGATATGGAGCAGGCAGGCAAGATAGTTTCGGATATCAGCTATTATAACACCAAAAATTTCTTTGGCTTCTGATATCAGCGTCTCTTTTGTCTGTGCACTTTGCCTTTCTTTTTTGACGTCACCGTTCCTGCAATATACGCCATTGTCGGCAAAATTGCGACAACGATGCTTTTAAAGATCATTCCGTTTTCATGATCGGCACTGTCAAAAAACAACGAGATAAAAAGAAAAACGATCAACATCAAAAGTCCCGAAAGAATGCTCCACGGAGCCACCTTTCCCGCCGTCTTTGCCGCAACCGTTCCTGCCACGCAGGCAGAAAGTGCGGCAGATATCACGGCACAGGCAGGCAAAAGAGCGTTTGGATCGGGACTTTTTTCGATTATAAACGAAAGGACAAACACTGCGGCAAAAAAAGCCGCAATTCCCGCAAAAGCAGAAAATAAGACCGACACGGCAGGATTTTTTCCTGCCGACCTTCTTTTTTGTCGGTTTGCAGAAGGTGTGCTTTGAGGCTTTGCATTATTTTTTGACATAAAAAATCTCCGCATACGATATACTTTGTGGTATATCATATTCGGAGAATTTTTGTTTTATTCTTTATTTGTTTTCGGGATCGTGGGGCACTTCGTTTTTGCCTGCCTTGACCTTAAAGGTGGTGCGCTGGTTGTTGCCTTCGTCGTCAGCCTTCTTTTCAACAGAAGCAATGGCTGTCTTGCGCATCTTAAGTCTTGCCTTGTCTGCGCCTGTCTCGATAACAACATAGTCGTCCTTGACCTTAACCACCTTGCCGATGATACCGCCGATGGTAACGATCTCGTCACCGATCATAAGGCTGTTTCTCATGGCTGCGGTTTCTTTTTCCTGCTTTTTCTGGGGTCTGTACATAAGGAAATAGAAAATGGGAATGAGAAGAAGGAAGGGAAGAAGACTGCCGAGTGTTCCGAGAAGACCGGGATTTGCGGGGGCATCTGCCGCTGCAGCTTCGCCTGTGAGAAGTGTGATTGTATTGAAATCGATCATAATTAACCTCCAAAAATGTTTTTTAACAATACAAATTGTATGATATCATTATTTTGTGAATTGTGAGTGAACAAAACCGGCGATTTTGAAAATATTTACTTTTTAAGATCGCCTGCAAGAAAGTTCTTCTGCTTTTTGCGCGTTCGGTCAGTCGTCAACTCTCTGCGCCAGCTTGTCGCGCATTTCAAGGTAAAATTCTTCGTATCTGCCCTCGGCAAGCGCTTCTCTTATCTTTTCCATCAGGGTGTTGTAAAAATAGAGGTTGTGCAGTACGCAAAGGCGCATACCCAAAAGCTCGCGTGCCTTGAAAAGATGCCGGATATAGCCTCTTGTGTAGCGGCGGCAAACGGGACAGTCGCACTGTGGATCAATGGGGCGCTTGTCGCGTTCGTACTTGTTGTTGTTCAGGTTCATGTGGCCGCCCCAGGTAAAAAGGTTTCCGTGGCGTGCGTTTCGGCTGGGCATAACGCAGTCAAAAAAGTCCACTCCGCGGTGCACCGCTTCAAGAATGTTGGTGGGGGTGCCGACACCCATAAGGTATCTCGGCTTGTCCTTTGGCATATAAGGTTCGACGGCGTCGATTATTTCGTACATAACGTCGGCAGATTCGCCCACGGCAAGACCGCCAATGGCGTATCCGTCAAGGTCAAGCTCGGCGATCTGCTTCATGTTGTCAATGCGCAGATCCTTGTAGGTACTGCCCTGATTGATACCAAAAAGCATCTGATGGGGGTTTACGGCATCAGGCTCTTTCTTGAGCTTTTCCATTTCTTCCTTGCATATCTTAAGCCAGCGGATGGTGCGATCGCTGGAATTTTTTGCATATTTGTATTCGGCAGGATTTTCAACACATTCGTCAAAAGCCATGGCAATGGTGGATCCCAGGTTTGCCTGGATCCTCATGCTCTCTCTCGGGCCCATAAAAATGCGCTTGCCGTCCATGTGCGAGTTGAAATAAACTCCCTCTTCTGTGATCTTGCGAAGGGTAGCCAAAGAAAATACCTGAAATCCGCCGCTGTCGGTAAGTATCGGTCCGTGCCAGTTGAAAAACTCGTGCAGACCGCCCATTTCCTTTATCACGTCATCGCCGGGGCGGATGTGAAGATGGTAGGTGTTTGAAAGCTCTACCTGGCATTTGATGTTTTCAAGGTCGCCTGTCGAAACCGCGCCCTTTATGGCGGCAGATGTGCCCACGTTCATGAAAACGGGGGTCTTGATGGTGCCGTGGACTGTTTCAAATTCTCCCAGGCGGGCTCTGCCCTCCTGCTTTAATAGCTTAAACATTTTATTTTTCCTTTCTTAAAGGGTGTATTCAAAAATTTATGTTCGCTTGAACATTTTATAAAGCTTTTCTTTTGTAAATTCGGTTATCACAGGTCTTCCGTGGGGGCAATACAAAATTGCATCGGAAGAAAAGATTTTTTGGGCTATCTCCTCGTCGCGGAAAATGGTGTTGCGCTGGCCTGCCTTAACCGCCGCTTTGCAGGCGGCAGAAAAAAGGGCGCGGTCAAAAAGATCGCCTGCGGCGTGTCCGTTTCCTTCAAGAAGCTTTGCGGCAATCGACGTGAAAACGTCCGAAAGATCGCTTTGCGAAATGTGCGAAGGATACGCACGCACCAAAATGGAATTTGTACCGAAAAGGTCAATGATAAAGCCTGTTTTGTCAAAATATTCGATATTTTCGGAAACTGCGGCAAATTCTTCGGTCGAAAGGGGAATCCTTTCGGGTTCAAGAAGAGTCTGGGACGAAGCATCCTTTGCAATTCCCTTTATTTCTTCGTAAAGTATCCGCTCGTGGGCGGCGTGTTTGTCAATGATGTATAAAACCTCGTCCTTTTCGACAAGAATAAACGAATCAAAGCATTCTCCGATCACTCTGAATTTAACGGCTTTTTCACTGTTGCTTTTGTTTTCGGTTTCAAGGTCAAAAGAAACTTGCCCAATCTCGGGCGCGTCGTTTTTAACCTCGGGAGCAGACGCTTTTGGTGCAGGCGCAAAAATTTCCATAGATGCCTGCGGAATCGACGAGCGGACAAAAAGCTCGGTGTTCGACGGTTTTGCAACCATTTCCGCAATTCCCTCAAATTCGCTTGAAAAGGCGTTTTTAAAATCGGGAACACGCGGACTTTTTTCTTCGGGTTCTTTTATCGGCTCGCGTTTCTTTTCTTCAAGGTCTTCTTTTCTGTATGTTTCGGTCGATTGCTTGGGTATCGCCGAGGTGTCAACTCCGATCTGCCGCACAAACTCACTGACGCTCATTTTTGGCTTTTCGTCGGATTTTGGGATGTCGGGTATGTACGAGCTTTGCGCTTTATTTTGCGGCATCTGCGGCGCTTGTGGCATAGGCTTTGCCACGGGTGCAAAATCGGGAAAAACAATGTGGTTTTCTTCGTGCTTTTCGGGGACAGAATAAGATGCGCCTTTGTTCAGCGCCGTTCTGACGGCAAAAAGTACCGCTTCAAAAACCTTTTTTTCCTCAGAAAATTTCACTTCGGTCTTGGCAGGGTGGATATTTACGTCCACTCTTGAAAAATCAAGCGAGCAGAAGATGACGGCGGCAGGAAATTTTCCCGCAGGGCAAAAGGCGCGAAAACCTTCTTCAAGAGCCGCACATATAGTGCCCGATCGGACGTATCTGCCGTTTATAAAAAAGTTTTGCATGCTTCTGCCGGGGCGCGCCGTTTCGGGCTTTCCTATATATCCCGTAACGGTTATTCCCTCGTAGCTGTAATCAAGAGGCAAAAGCTTTGCGGCAAACTCTTTGCCAAGGCAGGAGTAGATGGTGTTTTTCAGATCTCCGTCGCCTGCCGTTTTAAGCTTTGGTTTGCCGTCGGCAATAAAGGTTACTGCAATATCGGGACGGGACAGGGCAAATTTTTCGGTCACCGCCATGCAGGCGATGCCCTCCGAAACGTCTTTTTTAAGAAATTTGCGCCGTGCAGGCACGTTTTTGAAAATGTCGGATGCGGCAATCGTTGTGCCGTCGGGGCAACCTGCCTCGCCGTGCTCGAGCACCTCGCCCGAATTTATATGAAGCACACTGCCAAAATCGTCCTCTTTGCGTTTTGTAAGAATGCGCAGATCGCAAACTGCGGCAATGGCGGCAAGGGCTTCGCCGCGGAAACCGTAGGTGCCGATGGCAAGCAGATCTTCGCTTGTGCAGATCTTGCTTGTGGCGTGGCGCAGTATTGCCTTGGGAAGGTCTTCCTTCGACATACCGCAACCGTTGTCGGTAACGCGAAAATAGCTTGTTCCGCCGTTTTTAATTTCAACTGTCACACGGGTCGCGCCTGCGTCTGCCGAATTTTCAAGCATTTCTTTGATGGCAGATGCCGGACGCTCAACAACTTCGCCTGCGGCAATAAGATTTGCCGTGTGTTTGTCGAGAATATTGATTGCCAAAATCTATGCCGCCTTTCTGTGGTTTAAAGTAGTTTTTTCAGCTCGTAAAGCTTTGTCATCGCCTCAATGGGGGTGATGGTGTTTATATCAATGGCGCGAAGCTTGTCTGCGATCTCGTTTTTGGCAAGATCGTCAAAGGATATGGCAACGGGGGCAAAATCCGCCGTTTGTGCCTTTTTCAAAAGCTTGCTCTGCGGAACGTCTTTTCCGTCGATCAGACTGTCGAGAATGACCTGTGCACGCTTTGTCACCTCGCTCGGCACACCTGCCAGCTTTGCAACTTCAATACCATAGCTGTCATCTGCCGCACCGCGCACGATCTTGCGCAAAAATATCAGCTCGTCGCCGCGCTTTTTTGCCGCGATGTTGTAGTTTACAACACCTTCGCACTTTTCCTCCAGCTCACATAGCTCGTGATAGTGGGTGGCAAACATGGTCTTTGCGCCAAGCTTTTTGCCTGCCGTGTATTCTGCCACGGCGCGGGCAATGCTCATGCCGTCAAAGGTGGAGGTGCCTCTGCCTATTTCGTCGTAGATAATAAGGCTCTTTGCCGTGGCGTTTTTCAAAATATACGCCACCTCTGTCATTTCGAGCATAAAGGTCGATTGGCCCGATGCCAGATCGTCGGATGCGCCGACACGGGTAAAAAGCTTGTCCACAATGCCTATGCGCGCACTCTTTGCGGGGACAAAAGATCCCATCTGTGCCATCAGAACGATCAGAGCCGTCTGGCGCATATAGGTTGATTTACCTGCCATGTTCGGGCCTGTTATCAGCATCAGGCGGTTTTTGGAATCAAGCTCGACGTCGTTGGGAATAAACATTCCTTCCGACATAAAGCCTTCGACGATCGGGTGTCTGCCGTCTTCGATATGTATTTTGTCGGTATAGTCGATCTCGGGGCAGACGTAGTTGTTTTTCTTTGCCACGTCGGCAAGAGAAGCAAAAACGTCAAGCTTTGCAAGAGCCATGGCGGTCTTTTGTATGCGCGACATATTTTCTATAATGTATTCGCGTATTTTCTGGAAAAGATCGTATTCAAGAGCACAAAGCTTGTCCTTTGCGCCAAGCACTCGGGATTCCATCTCTTTCAGCTCTTGGGTTATATATCTTTCGCCGCCCGTAAGGGTCTGCTTTCTTATGTATCTGTCCTCGGGTACGAGGTTTTTGTAGGAATTTGTTACTTCAATGTAATATCCGAAAACGCGGTTGTAGCCTATCTTAAGCTTGGGGATACCCGTGATCTCGCGTTCGGCCTGCTCGATCTTTACGATCCAGCTTTCGCCCTCGCCCATCATCGAGCGCAGCTCGTCGATGGCGGGGTTGAAACCGTTGCGGAAAATTCCGCCCTCGCGCACGCTCACGGGGGGCTCGTCAACAATGGCTTCGGATATGGTTTTTTCTATATCCGAAAGGGTGTCTACCGATTGTACCAGATCGCACATCTCGACGCTTTCAAAGCCTGCAAGTATCTGCTTTATCACAGGCAGCTGCTTTGCGGTGTTTTCAAGCGCCTTAAGATCTCGACCGTTTGCCGTGTTGTAAAGCACGCGGGTCATCAGGCGTTCAAGGTCGGAAATTTTTGAAAGGCGCTCGGTCAACGTGTCCTTTGCGATCATGTCGCAGTAAAGGTCGTTTACGGCGTGCTGCCTTTTTTCAATAAGGTTTCGGGACAACAAGGGCTGTTCTATCCATTTGCGCATAAGGCGTGCGCCCATGGCGGTCTTGGTTTTGTCAAGGACCCACAGAAGCGAGCCTTTCTTTTCCTTCGAGCGCATGGTTTCGCACAGTTCGAGATTTCGACGGGAATTGACGTCGATTTCAAGAAATTGTTCGCCGGTGTAATAGTTCAGCTTGTTGATAAAGGAAATGTCGGTTTTTAAGGTTTCGGAAAGATACGAGATAAGAGCGCAAAGAGCAGGCAGAGCGTCTGATTCTTCGTTCATTCCCGAATTTGTCAAAAATCCCTCGCCAAACTGGTCGCAAAGCAGTTTCATATCTACCTTAAAGCGTGCCCTTTCGTCGGGCATAAAGCTTGCGCCAAGGCGCACCGAAACGTAATCTCTCACCACTTCGCAACCTTCTGTGGGAAGATTAACCAGCACTTCGCTGGGGGCATAAACTCCGATCTCGTTTAAGATCTTGTGCTGAATGTCGTTTTCTTCGATAAAGTCGGTGGCGTATATTTCGGCGGTGGAAATATCGCTTACGGCAATGCCTGCGCGCGAACCGTTTATATAGATGGCGCAGAGAAAATTGTTTTTGCCGTCCACAAGAAGTGTACCTTCGGTGACGGTGCCGGGGGTGATGATGCGCACCACGTCGCGCTTTACAAGCCCCTTTGCAAGAGCGGGATTTTCAAGCTGTTCGCATATTGCGACCTTGTATCCTTTTTTTACAAGACGGGCAATGTACTGATCTGCGGCGTGAAAGGGAATGCCGCACATGGGCGCACGTTCTTCCATGCCGCAATCCTTGCCCGTAAGGGTAAGGTCAAGCTCACGCGAGGTGGTTATGGCATCGTCAAAGAACATTTCATAAAAATCTCCGAGACGGTAAAACAGGATAAAATCCTTGTAGTTTTCCTTCGTCTCAAGATATTGTAGCATCATCGGTGTGTAGGGCATTTTTTCACCTCAGGTAAAAGATTTGTGAAATAAATCAGTGGCATCCGCTGCAGGTGGAGCAATCGTGTGTGCATCCGCCTTCTGCCGCATAGGGCTGTTCGGTGATATAGGAAGAAATGGTCATGTTCACCGCGTTGAGGAGAATGTTGAAATTGTCCTCGGCAATGTTGAACTTTTTCATAATGTCTGTGGCGTTGATCTCTTCGTAAAGAGTGTCAAGACGCTGTTTTATAACCGCAAGCATGTCTTCATCGCGACCTTCTCTTGCCGCTTCTGTGTCGTAAACCTTTTTCTGGATCTTGAATTCGTTTATTTTTGCTTCAAGTTCGTGGTCGGCTCTGCAATCGTTGCGGGCTTCTTCGTATTTTTTAAATTCGTCGCTCTCGCGAAGAAGTTCGCCGAGCTTTCTTGCAACTTCAATGATTTCCATTTTTTGTACCTCTTTTATTTTTAAAAATTATTTAACTGTTTGTCCGTAGAGCTGTGCGGGGGTGGCTCTTGTTATCTTAATATTTACGTTTTTGCCGTAATATATGTTTTGCTCTTCGTCATTTTCAAAAAAGACGATTTTGTTGTCCGAGCATCTTGCCACAAGATAACCTGCGGCATTTTTTTCTTTCGATTCGCATATACCGCAAACGACCTTCCCGAGAAGCTTTTTGTTGTTTGCTTCGGAAATATCGGTTTGCATGGAAAGAAGTCTTGCCATACGCTCGGTTTTTTCCTCGTAGCTTGTGGGATCTTCCATGCCTGCGGCGGGGGTGCCTTTTCTGGGAGAATAGATGAAAGAATATATCGAGTCGTAACCGACCTGCCTTACCATTTCAAGAGTTTTTTCAAAATCCTCTTCGGTCTCACCCGGAAAACCCACGATTATGTCGGTGGTCAGCGAAATGTCGGGAATCTTTTCTTTTATTCTTTTGGCAAGGGCAAGATAATGCTCTGCCGTGTATTTTCGGTTCATCAGCGAAAGTATGCGCGAGCTTCCCGATTGCACGGGCAGATGAAAATGGCGTGCGATCTTTTTGTTTTTGGCGATAATGTCAATTAGATCGTCCGACGCATCCTTTGGGTGGGAGGTCATAAAGCGAACGATAAAATCGCCGTCGATATTGCATATATCCTGCAAAAGCTCGCAAAATCCCGTGCCGTCAGATGCTTTGTATGAATTTACGTTTTGTCCGAGCAGAGTTATCTCGCGGTATCCGCCGTCAATAAGCTCGCGGATCTCCGAAAGAATTGCCGACTTTTCGCGGCTTCTTTCTCGTCCTCTGACGTGGGGGACAACGCAGTAGGTGCAAAAATTGTTGCATCCGTACATTATCGAAACGTACGCCTTGAATTCGTTCGAGCGCACAACCGGCACGCCCTCAACAGTCAGCGCCTGCTCGTCGGTGACGTAATATCTGCGTTTTTCGGATTCCATCACGTCGCACACGATCTCGCACAGTCTGTGCAACATATTCGTGCCTGCCACAAAATCAACGTAAGGATAGCTCATCTTGACGTCATTCATTCGGTGATCCTGCGATACCATACAGCCCCAAAGACCGATGATAAGCTCGGGGTTTTGCTTTTTCAAAGCTTTCAGCTGCCCTGTGCGGGAAAGTGCACGCAATTCTGCGTGCTCGCGCACGGCGCAGGTGTTGTAGATAATAAGGTCGGCGTTTTCGGGAGCGTCTGTTTTTTCATAACCCATAAAGACCGCCTGACCCAAAAGGCGTTCGCTGTCTGCCTCGTTTTGCTGGCAACCGAAGGTGGTTATGTACACCTTTGGCGTTCTTTCCGAAAAAGCGGGTCTTGACAAAAGCAGGGTGCGCACGCGCTCGGCGTATTTTTTCTGTTCGGCAAGAATTTCGTTGTTGTCAAAACTTTTATCTGTCATTTTGTTCGTCTCTTATTTTTTTAAGCTCGTCGATATCGAATTTGTAAATGTTGTCGCAGAAGCGGCAGGTCATTTCAATCGGTTCTCCATCGGCAATCATTTCGTCAATGTCTTTTGTCGGCAGACTGAAAAGAGCACGTCTTGTTCTCTCGCGCGAGCAGTCGCAGACGTATCCGATGTCGTTTTCATCGAAAATATCAAATTCTATCTCGTCGCCGAGAATTTCTTTTATGATCTCCTCGTTCGAAAGACCGCGGTCAAAATATGCGCTTACCGAATAAACGAGCGCCATGCGGCGTTCGAGCTTGTCGATGAAGGAATCCTCCGCACCCGGCAAAAGCTGGATCATAAATCCGCCTGCCGATTTGCAGGTGTGGTCGGTGTCCACAAGAACACCAAGTCCGCAGACGGTGGGGATCTGTTCGCTGGTGGCAAAATAGTTGGTTATATCCTCGGCGATCTCGCCCGAAACGATGGGGGTAAGACCGACGTAGGGTTCTTTTTCGCCCACGTCGCGGATAAGATGCATAAGGCCTTTGCCAACAGCGCCCGAAACGTCAAGCTTTCCGACAGAGTTGAGGGGAAGATCGGCCTGTGGGTTTTCGATATATCCCTTTACGTTTCCGACATAATCGGAAACGGCAATGATCTTTCCGCAGACACCGTTACCCGAAAAAGAAAGGGTTGCGCTGTCAGAGGGGTTTTTCAACATAACGCCGATCATGGATGCGGCGGCAAGGGTTCTGCCAAGAGCGGCGGCGGCAGTGGGGGAGAGCTTGTGAAAGCTTATTGCCGAATTTGTCATGTTTTTGGAATTTACCACGATGATGCGGGCGTTTCCGTCACGTGTCATAGCACGGGTTATAATATCTTTTTTCATTTGTTTCCTCTTTTTTTCAGAACGTAATAAAGTCTTTCGTTCAGGTTTTCGTCGGCAATGCCGAAATCAAAATCCGCAAAAATTCCGCAAAGCTCAAAGCCCGACTCGTCAATAAGCTTTGTCATCTGACGGACGGTGTACATTTTTTCACGCTGGTATTCGTCGCACCGCGTGTAGCTTCCGTCGTCGTTTTCGGTGAAGATCGAAAGATAAAAATCGCAGATCTTCGTTTTGGGGTTGTAATAGTTTTGCCAACCGCAATACACTCCGTCTGATTCGAGAACGTAGGAGTTGTCGGAATAGATGTTTTCAAATTTGTACTTTGAGTTCATGTCAAAGATGAAAAGACCGCCGTTTTTCAAAGCGCCTGCGGCACTTTCAAGGGCAGATGCAATATCCTCTCGCTTTGTCAGATAGTTCATACTGTCAAGCATGCATAAAACAAGGTCTTTTTGCGAATACATCTTTGCATATCTCATATCCTGCAAAACAAAGCGGACGTCAAGATCTTCGTTTCGCGCTCTGTTTTCGGCAACGGCAAGCATTTCTTCCGAAAGGTCGGAGGCTGTCACAGAATAACCCCTGCGTGCAAGCTCGCACGCCATAAGGCCTGTTCCGCAGGCGGTCTCGCAGATCTCGGAAACCTTTATGTCCGAGAATTTTTCAATGCATTTTTCAATAAAATCCGCCCAGGCGGCGTGGTCGATGCCGTCGTTCAGAATATCGTACGTGTTGGCAAGGGCGTTGCCATAAAGCTCGTTTGCCATCCTGCACCTTCCTTTCGCAAAACCTTCGACTGTCTGATAGACATAAAAGGGCAAATTACACTAAATATTATTTTACTACAATTTTTGTATTAAGTAAATAGTTTTTTTGAAAATAAAACAAAAAAGTGTCGTTAATTTCTAAATCTTTTTTCCACGCTATGTTTTTTTATAAAACTGAGAAATTTTTGCAAAAACTCTTGACAAGAGAGAGGGGATGTGGTATCATAAAAACGCAAGTTAGCGTATGCTAACTTGCATACAAACTTTTTCACCATAACGATTCAACCCCCGAGACGTATACCTCGGGGGTTGAATTTATATTATTTTGCTTTTGTTTCGCAATAAATGCAACGATAAATATTATTTTCCTCGTCGGTGAGCTTAAAAACGTGGTCGAGCTCCTGCTCAACAGAGGTGATGCAACGGGGATTTTTGCACTTTATCACGTTTGTGAGAATGGAGGGTTTTTTGATGGTGCGTTTTTCCACAAGCTTACCGTCGCGAATGACGTTTATGGTAATGCCGGGATCGACGTATCCGATCACATCAAAATCGATCGGAATATCCGCATCAACCTTGATAATGTCCTTTTTTCCAAGCTTTGTGCTTCCCACGTTTCTTAAAAGAGCCACCGAGCATTCAAGGCTGTCAAGTCCGAGAAGGTTATAAAGCTGCATTCCGCGGCCTTTTGTGATATGGTCGATGACAAAGCCGTTTGTAATCGAATCTATATTCATTTTTTCGCCTCCTCAAGCAACATAAGGATAAGTGCCATACGCATATACTTGCCGTTGAGCACCTGCTTGAAATAGCAGGCTCTTTTGTCTTTGTCCACGGCAACGCTGATCTCGTTGACACGGGGGAGGGGATGCATGATGCAAAGATCTTTCTTTGCGTCGGCAAGCTTTGGAAGATCGAGAATATAGCTGTCCTTCAAGCGCAGATAGTCTTCTTCGTTAAAGAAGCGTTCGCGCTGGACGCGTGTCATATAAAGAATGTCAAGATCGGGCATTGCCTCTTCAAGACTTCTGGTTTCAACGTATTCAATACCGTTTCTTTCGAGCACGTCTGTTTTTACATAGCTCGGAAGCTTCAACTCGTCGGGGGAGATGAGAACCACCTTTATACCCTTGTATCTCGAAAGAGCGTTGATGAGAGAATGAACCGTTCTTCCGAATTTAAGGTCGCCGCAGAAACCTACGGTAAGGTTGTCAAATCTGCCCTTTTCGCGGTGTATCGTCAAAAGGTCGGCAAGGGTCTGGGTGGGATGGTTGTGTCCGCCGTCGCCCGCGTTGATAACGGGGATAGATGCGTTGAGCGATGCCACATACGGCGCACCCTCTTTTGGGTGGCGCATGGCGATGATGTCGGCATAGCAGCTGATCGTCTTTGCTGTGTCGGCAACACTTTCGCCCTTTGCGGCAGAAGAGCTCTGGGCTTCCGAAAAGCCAATGACGTTTCCGCCAAGCTCGTACATTGCCGCCTCAAAACTCAAGCGTGTTCTGGTGGACGGCTCGAAGAAAAGGGTGGCAAGCTTTTTGCCGCGGCAAACATCGGCATATTTTGCGGGGTTTGCAATAATGTCGTATGCCTTTTCAATAAGACTGTCGATCTCACCTGTAGTAAGGTCGAGTATATCAATAAGACTTCTCATGATGTCTCCTTTGATTTAAGATTTCTCTTAACCCTTGATCCAGCTTTCGTCGGAGGGGTTGTTGCGGAACGCGATGAGCTTCTGGATATCTTCGGGTTTGATATATCCTTCGTCGGCCGCAACCTGTGCGATGGTGTCAAAGTTTGTGAGCGAAACGTTCTTGACGTTTGCTTCTGCCAGTCTGTCAAGGCCCTTCTTCATGCCGTAGGTGAAGATGCTTGCAATACCGAGAACCTCGGCGCCTGCTTCGCGCAGAACGTTTACAACTTCAATAACGCTTCCGCCTGTCGAGATAAGGTCTTCGATAACAACGACCTTCTGTCCCTTTTCAAGCTTGCCTTCGATCTGGTTCTGTCTGCCGTGGTCCTTTGCGCCCGAGCGAACGTAACCCATGGGCATGCCGAGAATGTGACCTGTGATGGCCGCGTGGGCAATACCTGCGGTGGAAGTACCCATAAGAACTTCACATTCGGGGTAGTGCTTCTTTACGATCTCGGCAAGGCCGTTTTCAACGTCGTTTCTCACCTCGGGTGCGGTGAGGGTGAGACGGTTGTCGCAGTAAACGGGGCTCTTGATTCCGCTTGCCCATGTAAAGGGCTCTTCGGGGCGGAAAAATACGGCTTTTATCTTAAGTAAGTCTTTTGCAATGATCTTTTCCATTTTTATATCTCCTTTATGTTTCAAATATTTATCAGTCGCAGAATTCTCTCACGCAACGCTCGTATGCGGCAACGGGATCTTCTGCCGCGGTGATGGGTCTGCCCACAACGATGTAGTCAGAACCGATAAGCTTTGCCTGCTCGGGAGTCATAACTCTCTTCTGGTCGCCCACGTCGCCGTCCGCAAAGCGAACACCGGGGGTGATGGTAAGAAATTCTTTTCCGCAGATATCGTGAACTTTTCCTGCTTCAAGGGGAGAGCATACAACGCCGTCAAGGCCTGCCTTCTTTGCGTTTGCGGCATAGTGCATAACGACCTTGTCAATAGGCTCGTGGATAAGCAGATCGTTTTCCATGCTTTCCTGGTCGGTGCTTGTAAGCTGGGTAACTGCGATAAGAAGGGGGCGTGTGCCGTCCTCGCGGGTAAGACCTTCGATGGCGGCCTCCATCATGCGGCAGGTGCCCGAAGCATGAAGGTTTGTGATATCAACATCGAGGTTCGAAAGAACCGACATTGCCTTTTTTACAGTGTTGGGGATATCGTGAAGCTTGAGGTCAAGAAAGATCTTGTGACCGCGCTTTTTTATTTCCTTTACGATCGAGGGACCTTCGGCATAGTAAAGCTCCATACCGATCTTGACAAAAGGCTTTCTGCCGGTGAACTTGTCAAGAAATTCAAATACTTTTTCTGCGCTCGAAAAATCGCAGGCAACGATTACGTCCTTTCCCATTAGTTTGCTCCTCCTATTATTTCACTCAAAGAATTTATTTTGTATTTTTCCATAACGCGGGGCAGATCGTTTATGATGTCGCGGCAGGCAAAGGGATCAATAAGGTTTGCGGCGCCCACCTCAACTGCGGTTGCACCTGCAAGCATCATTTCAATAACGTCCTCTGCGCTCGAAACACCGCCCATGCCCACAACGGGAATTTTAACTGCGTTTGCCACCTGATAAACCATGCGCACCGCAACCGGGAAGATCGCGCTTCCCGAAAAACCGCCCATTTTGTTGGCAATGACCGGTTTGCGTGTTTTAAGATCTATGCGCATACCAAGCAGGGTGTTTATAAGGCTGATGCCGTCGGCACCTGCGTCCTCGCACGCCTTTGCAATGCTTGAGATGTCGGTGACGTTGGGCGAAAGCTTTACGATAACAGGCTTTGTTGTAACTTTTTTTACTGCCTTTGTGACCTCTGCCGCGGCTTTCGGG
>JAFYUZ010000071.1 GCA_017549365.1 Clostridia bacterium | reverse complement strand
TTCATAAAGCCGTTGCGTTTAAAACTTTTAAGGCCTGTTGACAGGAAATATGAAATACTATATCGTCTGCGCATTGTCGTATCCTCCCGCCTTGTCGCTGATGATCTCGCCGTTTTCTATGGTGACAACTCTCTTGTTAAAATGGTCAACAAGCTGTTTTTCGTGGGTTACAACGATAACAGTTCTGCCAACCACCGCGTTTATGCGGACAAGGAGATTCATGATATCGAAGCTGAGTGCAGGGTCAAGATTACCCGTGGGCTCGTCCGCAATGATGATGTCGGGGCGGTTAATGATGGCACGTGCAAGGCAGGCACGCTGTTTTTCACCACCTGAAAGCTGAGAGGGAAAACTGTCAGCCTTGTCGGAAAGCTCGACAAGGTCAAGGAAAAATCTGACTCTCTCGTCGATCTCTTTTTTCTTTGTTCCGACGATCTGCAGAGCAAAAGCGACGTTTTCGTAAACAGTTTTGTTCTCTAAAAGCTTGAAATCCTGAAAAACTACGCCGATGGTGCGTCTGAACTGAGGCACGCGGAAATTGCGCAGTCTTTCAAGCTTGTACTTGCCTATATGTAACGTTCCCGAGGAAAGCTTTTCCTCGCGGAGAAGAAGTTTTGTCAGAGTTGTTTTGCCCGCACCCGAATGACCGACGATAAAAACAAATTCGCCGTCTTTGATGGTGAGGTCAAGGTTTTTAAGAACGTATTCTTTGCCGTTGTAGGTCTTGCTTACTTTGTTGAACTCGATCAAATCATTTACCTCCGTTGTTTTATTTTATCTATATGTTGACAGAAATAGCCACAGTAATACCAATACATTGTTATTTTATCATAAATCAAGCGCCAATTAAACGATAATTTGTGAACAAATAGGAGTATATATATATTTATTTAAATATATAGTAAAAGACGCAAAAAAACAGACGATTTGTCATTGACAAATCGGTTAGCGTATGTTAACATTTAACTGTGGGAAACAAATCCCAACCAAGAAAGGAGCAAGGATATGTCAGTCAGAAACTATATAAAAGAAATCGAGGGCATGAACGAAAGACAGGCTCTCAACTATCTCAACCAGCTTGCAGACGAAATGAAAAGACGCGTTATTTACTCGGAATCCGAATATTATGCGCGCGACAGAATAATATACGTTGCACAGGACGGATGCGACGAAAACGACGGTTTGACCGAAGAAACCCCCATCAGAACCATCGCCAAAGTCAAAGAAATGATGCAGGACGGCGACACTTTCCTCTTTAAGCGCGGCGATATGTTCCGCGGCCACATTCTTATTGAGCATCACCACATCACCTTCTCTGCCTACGGAGTTGGAAACAAGCCTGTTATCAACAGTTCCGAGCACGATTACGCAGACGAAAAGTATTGGACACAGACCGATTGTGAAAACGTTTGGGAATGTACCGAGCTTTTGCACAACGTCGGCATCGTACATTACAACACCGAAAGAACATACGGAAAATACGACGAGATCGCAGGCTACATGATGGTGCTTGGCAGGGAAAAGGATTTTACGGGATACAAGGATCTTAAAGAAGAATACACCTTCTATTCCGATCTTGCCACAGACAAGCTTTATCTTTATTGCCAAGGTAACCCCGGAAAAGTATACAACTCGCTTGAGATCGGCGCCCGCGTAAATACAATCAGAGGAACAAAGAGTCATCTGACGGTTGACAATCTTCACATCCAGCACTGCGGTGCACACGGTGTTCAGGATATTGTCGGCAGTCATCTCACTGTTACAAACTGCATTTTTGATTGGCTCGGCGGCTCGATACTCGAAGGCTTCCGCGATGTAAACACCATTCGTTACGGCAATGCCATCGAAGTTGGAAGATGCGACGGATACCTTGTAAAAAACAACTGGATGTACCAGATATATGACACAGGTATCACACATCAGACAGGTCCTCAGGCAAAATGCGATGTACACCAATACGACGCCATGTACCTTGACAACCTTGTGGAATACTGCTTCTGGTCACTCGAATTTTACAACGGCGACAACGAATTTGACCACGACATCAAAAACGTATATATCTGCGGAAACTTCTGCCGCTTTGGCGGATTTGGTTGGGGATGCAAAGGCAGAGAACTTGGTGCTCCCATGGTTTCGTCGGCATATTGCTGCCCTAACGTTCAGCAGTTCTGCATAGAAAACAACATTTTCGACAGATGCTCAGGCATTCTCATTTATTTCTTTGACAAGCAGCCCGGAAACGAGCGCATCAAATTCCGCAGCAACGCATATATCCAGCTTAAAGACTACAAATTCCTCAACGTCTTCGGCAACGTGCACACCTTCACCGACGACAGACGCGAGATCATTGAAAACGTACTCAAGGATAAGACCGCAACCATCTACGCTCTTTCAGATTGGCACGTAAAACCCGAATGGGCACCGGTGAAATAATGACAAAAAAGACTTTTACGGTCACAGGTATGACCTGTTCTGCCTGTTCTGCGCACGTTGAAAAAGCAGTTTTTGCACTTGACGGAGCACAAAGCGTGTCTGTCAACCTTCTGACAGGCACACTGAAGCTTGATTGTGATGAAACAAAGCTATCCGATGAGAATATAATATCTGCCGTTATCGCCGCAGGCTACGGAATTGAACAGCCGAAAAAGGACGGCGAAAGAAAAGAGGTCCGCTCTTCCCTTTCGGAAACGCGAAAAAAAGAATATTCTGCAATGAAATTCAGATTTTTCGCTTCTGTCGTGTTCCTTATCCCTCTGATGTTCGTTTCGATGGGACACATGTTTATAAAGAGCGGTTTTCTTTACGACAACTTTTTCTGTCCCGAGCAGATGCTCTTTAATTCTCTGTGTCAGCTTGTTCTGGTACTTCCCATAATGTACTTTAACCGAAAATTCTACATTTCGGGTTTCAAAGCACTTTTTTCGGGACGGGCAAACATGGACACGCTTGTGGCTCTCGGCTCTTGCGCTTCGGCAATATACAGTCTTGCCGTTATGATGATCGTCGCTTTCCGTATGGGGTGCGGCGACGTCACTGCGGCACACGTTTTTTCGCATCATCTGTACATCGAATCGGCAGGTATGATCCTCACTCTTATAACCCTTGGCAAAATGCTTGAAACCAAGGCAAAAGGACAAACAAGCGATGCCATTGAAAAAATGATGCGACTTGCTCCCGACACCGCCATCATTGAAAAAGACGGAAAAGAGATCGAAATACCCGCATCTTCCCTTTCTCGCGGAGACGTTTTTGTTCTGAAACCCGGAATGTCGGTTCCTGCCGACGGCAGAGTGATCTTTGGAAATTCGTCTCTTGACGAATCTTCTGTCACAGGCGAAAGCCTGCCTGTTGAAAAATGTGTGGGCGACAAGCTTACTTCTGCCACTGTTAACATTTCGGGATATCTTAAAGTCGAAGCGGAAAAAGTCGGAGAAGACACTACCATTGCAAACATCGTAAGACTTATGGAGGAAGCCTCGTCGTCAAAAGCACCCATTGCAAAGATAGCCGACAAAATATCGGGCATTTTCGTCCCATCGGTAATCTTGATTGCAATTATCACCACTGTGATATGGCTTTTGTCCGGAGCAAGCTTCGGGCAGGCGCTCTCGTTTGGCACGTCGGTGCTTGTTATATCCTGCCCGTGTGCTCTGGGTCTTGCAACCCCTGTTGCGATCATGGTCGGCACGGGAAAAGGAGCAGAAAACGGAATTCTTATAAAATCAGGTGACGCACTTGAAAGCGCCCACAAGATAAACACAGTGGTGTTCGACAAGACCGGAACGATAACAGAGGGAAAACCGCAGGTCACCGACGTTTTACCTTTGGCTTGCGAAAAAGACGAGCTTTTGAGATTTGCTTACTCGCTTGAAAAGCAAAGCTCGCATCCGTTGGCAACTTCTGTCTGCAATTATTGCGAAGAAAACTCGATCACACCCTTTGACGCACAAAACTTTGAAAATGTTCCGGGAAAAGGCATAAAAGCCACTGTCCTTGACAAAGAATATTTTGCGGGAAATCTGCTTTTCATCCGCGAAATGTGCAAAAAAATTACACAAGTCGAAAGCATCTGCGCAAAGCTTTCGGACGAAGGAAAAACTCCTCTTGTTTTTGCAAACAAGGACGATGTGCTCGGAGTGTGCGCTGTTTGCGACAAAGAAAAAGCAAGTGCAAAAGAAGCGATTTCTTTGCTTTCGGATATGGGAATTGACACCATAATGCTGACAGGTGACAACGAGCGCACCGCAAAGGCTGTGGCACAGCGGGTTGGTATAAAAGAAGCGGTTGCGGGTGTTTTGCCTGCCGACAAAGAAAAAAAGATATCCGAGCTTTCATCAAGCGGCAAAATCTGCGCCATGGTAGGCGACGGCATAAACGACGCCCCCGCCCTTGTACGTGCAGACGTTGGAATTGCCATAGGCGCAGGCACAGACATCGCCATTGACAGCGCGGACATAGTTCTTGTAAAGAACGATCCTTATGACGTTGTAAACGCAATAAAGCTGAGCAGATCGGTTATCAGAAACATAAAACAAAATCTTTTCTGGGCATTCTTTTACAACGCATTGTGCATACCCCTTGCGGCGGGAGTTTTTGCCGTGCCTTTCGGCATTGTGCTCTCCCCTATGTTCGGAGCCGCCGCCATGAGCCTTTCGAGTTTTTGCGTTGTATGCAACGCGCTGAGACTTAAAAAATTCAAACCTTACAAATCCGAAACAGAAAAAAACAAACAAAGTGAAAGGAAAAATCAAACAATGAAATACACGGTAAAAATCGAAGGCATGATGTGCCCTCACTGTGAAATGCACGCAACAAAAGCCTTGGAGGCGATAGGTGCTTCCCAACTGAAAGTCAGCCACAAAGAAGGTTGTGCAGAGTTTTCTGCCGTCGAATTATCCGACGATGCAATTACAAAAGCAATAACCGATGCGGGCTACACCGTAACAAGCATTGTAAAAAATTAACTTTTATAACACAGAATTATTTATATTTCATAAAACAAGACGGTGTTTTTGTGTATTTTTCGCAAGCACCGTCTTGTTTTGTTATTGAAATATTCACATTTTTGTGTTATAATGTTCTTAATCTGAAGATTAAACAACATGCCCTATACACGATTGGAGAAAAAGTGAACGAACGCAGATTTTCTTGTTTCCTTGAAAACTTTTTAAAAGACAGAAACCTGGCGGTTGCCTCGCTTGCAACCCAGATGAAGATCTCAAACAAGACCATCATCACCCGCATACTCAACGATAAGGCAACCATAAATAATATCAAATCCTTTGCAGAAAAACTGCAAAATCATTTCGATATCACCGACGAGGATCGCGCAGCCATTGAAGCCGCCATAAATCACGAGCAGCTTCCCGATTCTGTTGTGACGGCGCGTCAGGTTCTATCTGGTCTTTTTTCAAAAAAGCCCGAACAGATTCCCAACAGGCTCAAGTGCACACTTAAAAACGCAGAAGAATGCAAAGAAGAAATATTTCTTTACGACGAAATCTACAACATTCTTAATTACAGCGATGGCGACGAATACGAAATATTCATCGAAAGCGTAAACACTCTTGCATTCACCCACGCACTTTTTAACATTCTGCACGACGGAAAACGCAGAAAAATCACCATTCATCAATATTTTTCGGACACCGACGACGTAACAGAAAATATTCATCAGCTTTACACTCTGATAAAACTGTCTCAGTACATTCATTATTTTCCCTACGTTATCTCGCCCAGTATCATAAATTCATCAAGACTCAACATTATCAACCGAACAAAAAACAAAGCATACCTTATCAATATTTACAACACCACAAATTACACCATGCTCGAAATGGACGTTGGCGGAACAAATTATGCTGCCCATACACTTAGCGAATTTGAAATACTCAAGAGTTGCTCAACTCCACTTCGCGAAGGTTTTGGTTCACCCATGGATTCTTTGCCAGAATATCTGGATCAAATGGCAAAGCTCGATGGTTACGTCACCTACGAGATGAAATCGTCACCCTGCTTCGGTATGTTGCCCTTTGAAGTGCAAAAAGCGCTTTATGCAGATTCGGATTATCTCGGACTTGGTATCGAAAACCCCATGGTACAGAGAATGTACAAGACCATGGAAAGCCGAGAAAAGGCGCTTTACCAGCCTAACGGACCCGCAAAGAACATAGTTTTTGACAAAAACGGAATGAAGCGTTTTCTTGAAAACGGTCGTACCAGCGACCACGTACCTGTTTTCAGATCTCTTACTGCCAAAGAAGCTGTTTTTTCCTTGAAAAAACTTATGGGAAACGAAAATGCAAGAATTTATCTTCTCAAAGATGATTACTGTGTAAAAAATAACGAATGTGTTCTTTATGAAAGCAATTCACTCATTGTTTTTGATCCTGCTTTAGGCTATTGGGACAATTACAGCGAGATATCTGTCAAAAACAAAAAGATGCTTCGCATAATGCGCGATTTTATCAACGAAGAGATCATTAAAAATTGTTGCTATTCCCTTGAAGAATCAAAAGCTATCATAAATGATATGATAAAATAAAAGATACCGCCGATCATACGATCGGCGGCGTTTTTTATAGCTTATTATTCATGATATATTCATCCATTCGGGCGTTTACATCCTCGCCCCACCATTTATGATCGCGCGGACAGAAGGCTATTTCCCTTTTCAGTCCGTCGTAAAGAGGCATCATATTTTCCTGTTTCATTCCCGTTGCTTCAAGCGCTTTGGTGTTGTCTGTGATGCGGTCGAAAAGACGGGCGTATTCAAGTTGCCATCTTACGTTGTTGGGAATGCCGGGTTTCAAAATATT
>JAFYUZ010000070.1 GCA_017549365.1 Clostridia bacterium | reverse complement strand
TCATCGGCAAAATCCCACACCAAACGGCAGGAGCAAGCCCCTGCCCTACGATATTATCGTTTTTACCATTGATTTAATTCCGCACCTAACGGCAGGAGCAAGCCCCTGCCCTACAATATTACCGTTTTTACCGTTGATTAAATTCCTCACCATTCGGCAGGAGCAAGCCCCTGCCCTACAATAAAGGTGGGGGCGTTTGTTGGGGTGCAAATTTTTAACCATTGATTGAATCCCACACCACACGGCAGGACATACGGTGCAAAAAAGCGCTCGTCAGAGCGCCTTTTTGTCATACAAACCTTATTCGTAGAAATTTCGCGAAATAACCTCTGCCTGCCATTCGGGCGAAAGGCTGGTGAATTTTGCCGAGAAGCCGCAAACGCGGACGATGAGATCGGGGTATTTTTCGGGATGGATCTGGGCATCAAGCAGTTGTTCCTTTGTGGTGCAGTTAAGCTGAAGCGACTGCATTGCCGTGCCTGCGCAAGCACGAAGAAAAGCTTCGCAGATATCAAGGGTGATCTTGTCGGACGGCAAAATAATATTTACAACACTATTGGAGCCGAGCGTTTTGGGATCGAGGCAAGCAAGGCTTTCAATAACGCTTGTGACAGACGGTATCTTTTTAAGTCTTGACGGTGTAAGTCCCTGCGAAAAATATTCGCCGTTGCGTCTGCCGTCGGGTGTGGCGCGGGTTTTTTCTGCCCACCAGCGGATTTCGGTGTAGGTCAGATGTCCAAGGTGCACCTTTCCGCCGTAGGTTCCCGTAAGACGGGTGCACATTTCGTAAAGATCGTTGTTAAAGCGGTTGGCAAGCTCGCAGGATTCTGCACTGCCATCCCCCCATCCGGGACAGTTTATCGCTTCAAGGCGCATATCCTCGTGTCCTTCCCAATTAGCGCGAACCGCATCAAGAAATTCGACAAGAGTGTATTTTTTTGTGTCAAAGCACAGTTTTTTTATGGCAACAAGCGAATCGACTATGTTGGGAAGTCCCACGCACAGAAGAAAATCGTCATTGTACTTTGCGCCGCCTGCCGAAAAATCCTTTTTCTTTTCAATACAATCGCAAAGAGTGCTCGAAAAAATAGGCCAGGGATCGACCTTGTTGCGGATCTGTCCGCCCAGCGACGAAACGCGAAGTCTTTCGCGGAAAAGCACCTCGGAATTGTACACAACGTTTTGGTAGACCTCTTCAAAATCCTTGCACTCGTCAAAGGTCTTGAAGTGCATTTTTAAATCGTCCATCTTGTCATAAAGCTTGTAAATGCCGTATTCAAAGGGGCGAAGCAGGTTCATATACGAGCCGTGGTCATGTTTTTCCACCGCCTGCGTGGTAACTCCCCAACAACCCGAAACAAGATAGTCGCGCGCCTCGTCAAGAGTGCGTCCCGCGTTGATAAGGGCAGGAATGGTGGCATCGTCATTCTGAATAAGAACGGTGCTGGTGCCTGCAATTATTGCCTTGTTCATTTCGTCAAGGTATTCCTTGGGCGAATTTTTGGAATATCGGCACTTTATCTTGGGGAAAATGATCTTTTCCTCGCGGGTTGCACGCAAAAACATAAGGGTAAGGTCGTTGCAAAGAGGGTTTCCGTCCTTGTCACAACCGCCGATGGTGTAGGTGTTTTCAAGCTCGTGGTCGGCATATCCCACCATCTTCATATCGTGGTCGTAGTGGCAATCCCAGTTGATAAGGAAATCGCAGATAAGATCGAACGCTTCGTCCTTTGTCATCGTGCCTTCTTCAATATCCTTTTTGTAAAAGGGATAAAGATCCATGTCGATTCTTCCGAAGGTGTTGGGGCCGACGCCTTCAAGAGCGCCAAGACCGCGGCGGATAAAACAAAGGGTGGCAAGGGCTTCGTAAAAATTCTTCGGCGCTTCCCACGGAACGCGCTTTGCGGTGGATGCAAGAAGCGAAAGATTTTTTCTTTCCTCGTCGTTCTTTGCATTTTCAAGAAGAGATTCTGCCTTTTCCGAGAATTTTTCGCACATTCTTTTAAGACAAAGCATACCCGTGACGACGGCGTTGAGAAAATCTTTTTCTTCGTCGGTTTCTGCTGTTTCAAGGGCAAGTTTTGCCTTGTCGCACACTCCAGAAAGACCGATTTCAAGGAAAGGACGGCAGTTTATCGAAAAATGCTGGTGCACGTCGTTGTACGGGCCGCAGATCAGATAAAACAGCTCCTCGTAACCTTGCTTTTCGCGCAGTCTCCAAAGGTCGGGGTCCTGATCCATGAAAAGATGCTGGTTTTTAAAAAACGTCCAGCCGCCCGCATGGTAGTTTCCGTGGTACATACGCGATCCGTCGCTTAATGCGCAGATGGTGCCCGTTTCGTGATAAAAGGGGGTGTTTGCAAAGACCACGGGCTCAAACATTTCGGTTATGGTGCGGTAGGTAATCATTTTGGTTTGGTAGGGGTTGGTTTCGCCCTCGGCCCTTTTGTCGATCTCGGCCATGCATTTTTGGTAAAAATTGCGCGAGCTTTCGTCGGCTTTGCCCGTTTGGTAGTATGCCTTAAGCTCTTCGCGAAGAGCAGAAAATCTCATAAATCAAAACCTCCTTGTGGATGTTGATTCGATTATATCATCGGTCGGAGGATATATCAATGTAATATAAAGAAATTTGTAAAATAAGGAAATTTTTATTTACAAAAGGCGGTTTTGCGGCTATAATAAACGAAAGGGGTGAGAAAATGAATTTTGAGAACATGAAGATAAAAAGCATCGATCGTGCCGTGCGCTTCACGTCAAAAAGTGACAGTTGGGTGGCAAAAAACCGAAAATGGCATATCATCGGCATCGAGCTTTCGGGCAGATCGGTGCACGATTTTGGATTTCAAAAACACACGCTTGAAGCAAACGATCTTCTTTTTTTCAACCAAAAGGACGATTACGTTGTAAACGTGCACGAGCGCGGAAACTCGCTCAGCGTGCATTTCACCACCTACGAAGATATCGAAACCCCTTCCTTTTGCCTTAAAGATGCGGGCACGCCCGAAATTATTTCGCTGCTTGAGCGAATGGTAAAAGAAGACGCCGTTGCGGACAACGATCTTAAAATGGCGGAGCTGTTTTATCGCCTTTGCGGGATGTTTGAAGTGGCGCGGAAAAAGACCTATTCAAAAAAAGATTTCCGCATGATAAGTGCCAAGGAATATCTTGACCGCAACTACCGCGAGGACGGATGTATTGAAAATGCCGCAGACATTTCGGGCATCAGCCGCCGCCGTTTCAACGATCTTTTCAAAAGCTCCTTTGGCATCACCCCCAACAGATACGTCACAAAGCAAAAGGTGGAATACGCAAAGCAGCTGCTTTGTCTCAAGGAGCTTTCGGTGTCGGAGATTTCGGAAATATGCGGTTTTTCGGATATATATTATTTCAGCAAGGTTTTTAAGGGCGAAACGGGGCTTTCGCCGCGTGAATATCGGACAAAAAGCGAAATATCGATGTGACAATAAAAAAGGGAAACCCTGCGGTTTCCCTTTTTTTCGCCATTGATTAAATTCCACACCAAACGGCAGGAGCAAGCCCCTGCCCTACAATAAAGGTGGGGAGGCGTTTGTTGGGGTGCAAAATTCAAATCAATGATAAAAAATCCAATCGTAGGGGCGAACTGTGTTCGCCCGTTTTTTCGTTGATTTAATTCCACACCAAACGGCAGGAGCAAGCCCCTGCCCTACAATATTGTTGTTTTTTGCCACCCGTTAAATCCCACACCAAATAATAAAGTTTCGGTCCACCCTTTTCAAAGGGTGGCGGATTCCAAAGGCGGCGCCTTTGGTCGCTCTCCGCAGAGAGC
>JAFYUZ010000069.1 GCA_017549365.1 Clostridia bacterium | reverse complement strand
CGTTTTACCGTACTTACCGCAATACCGCCTTCGCGTCCGTCAAGCCGCTTTTTCTCGGTGGAAAGATACTGGATAAACTGCTGAATGTGGTAAGTACGCAAATCCTTCATCTTCATACGCGCAAACATGGGCATCAGCTCCTCCTCGATCACCTTGGAATAAAAATTGTAGGTTTGCGGAGAAAGTGAGTTTTTCTTGATTTCGAGATACCGCGTGCAGAAATCGGCAAAGGTGATCTTATCGGGGCGCACCGAACGCATAGATCCCTCGGCTTCGATTTCCCGTTCAAATGCGGCGGTGAAATCTTCGATCTCCTTGTTAAGCCGTGCGTAGGGCAGATTCGGTTTTGACGGCTTGAACGTCTTCGAGCGTGAGATCTGCTTGCCGTTTGAATCAACGCCGCAGGAAATGCGGATGAGGTAGGTGCCGTTGGATCTGGAAATAATGCTTGCCATAAATTTTTCCTCCTTGATGGCTGAAATTATGAACCTCAGAAATGAGCGAATCGTTATTTCTTTCCGAGGGTAGAACCGAAAGCCTCTACCGTTTGCAAACTGTGCCACTTGAAACCTATGTACTAAACTATGTACTGTCGTCTACCATCGGCAAATTCAGGCGAAGGAGCAAAACAAAAAATCCGCACCAAAAAGTGCGGAAAAAGTCAGTAAATACAAAAGAAAATCGGGAATCTTACGATTCCCGATTCCTGGTCTGATGTGACAAGCACCGACTGCGTCGGTGCCGACTTGAACTTGCGGCCTCCATTACCCCGACGCCGGCCGGAACGTTTTTCCGGTGCTTTTACGTTTTTCCGGTGCTTTCCTGCCCGGAAAATCCGCGATTCGCGCTCTCGTGTGCTCTTGTATCCGAATAGTACGTGTCTGTCTATGGTCTTGATATGTGGTCAGAATTCTTGTTGTGGTCGTTATGTGGTCAGCGATGCCTTCCGATTTTTGCAGTCAATGCGGTTCGGGAGGCGTTTGTATTGTTGCGCTTGCAGAGGCGGTTGTCAAGAGGTTTCGCGTAATAAAATTTGGGATGCATAGTCAAACCTGCTAAGAAAAGTCAATAGGTTTTGCGAAAAAAGTTGAGAAAAATTTTGAGGAAATTCGAGTTAACAGGAGAAGCACCAAAAGGGCGAAAAGGAGAGAATTTTTTCGCCCGAGAGGTATTCGGTTGTATGTATTTAAGCCTCTAATTCACGGTACAACTCGGTGACCTTGCCGTAGTAAATACGCAGGAATTTGTTAATACCGGCAACCATGGCCTCTTTGCCGCATTTGCCCTCGGAGCGTTTCTTTTGGATAAACTCGTAGACCGGATCGCCTTCGGGCTTCAAACGGAGCTTGCACTGCATGATCTCAAAGCCAACGTGTCTGAGATAACCGTTTCCCCGTTTTGAAATATGCCGTTCCGTTCCATTAAAGCCGCCGGATTGGTAGGGCGGCGCATCGATCCCTGCATAAGCAATCAGAGCGTGCTTGGAGTGAAAGTTCCGAACGTCGCCGATCTCTGCAATAACCAGCGGAGTCAGCGTATTTCCAACACAGGCCATCTCGCGAATTAAAAAATATTCGGGAAGGGACTTGGCAAACGCCTGCATTTGTGTTAAAATAGAAGTGCGAGAGGTTTCGATCTCGCGCACAACTCGAATAGCTTCCTTGACGACGATCGTGGTGGATGGGGTCATAGGAAGCGCAGGGATACTGTTTTGAACCAGGGCGAAGATCTCTTCTGCCTGGCGTTCGTACATGCGGTATCCCTGTTTTTTTGCCCAAGAACAGTATGCTGAGACATATTTCTTTTCTCCCATGGCTGTGGTCTTGTCAAAATGCAAGTATTTCAGCACAAAATCCGTTAATTTGTGGTGTGGCTCCCGATCCTGAAGAATGTCGGCAATACCTGGCATGACGTTGTCAAGGAGATTGCCCAGCGAGATCTTTGCTTTTACGAGCATAGACGTAAGCTGAAAATACTGCCGTGAGAGCAGTCGCAGCTCGCGGTATACCTCATCCGTCGGCTTGGCTCGTTGCAGGTCCTGCCAATAAGTGAGACCGAAGGCAGCGATTTTAGCTGCATCAATCTTATCCGTCTTTGCCTTGCGAATGTCCTGTGCACAGAACTTTTTCATACGCAGAGCGTTGACCACACAGACAAAAATATCTGCTTCAAGCAGCTGCGCTGCCACGGGTAAATGGTAGTGCCCGGTAGCTTCAAGTACCACGCGAACCTCCTCGTCATACGAGCGAATATCCCGTATGAGCTTTCCGACTTCTTCGGCGGTGTGTTCGATGTCGTAAGGTGCTTTCAGCACCTCTCCGCCCGGCTTCAAAAAGCACACAGTGCTTTTTCCTTTTGCAATGTCGATACCAACGCAGATCATAAAAAATCCTCCTGTTTGTTGTTTCTGCAATGTAACCGTTTCAGCTTATTACGATTCATTTTGGCTCGTGACGCGGACGCGATTTTGCAGGGGGCTCGCCCCCTGCAAAATCGGAACAACCTGCTTAATCGAATCTTTATAATAAGAGAACGGATGACGCTTTGACTACCGAACGCGAAGTTCAAAGAAAAGCTCGTCAGTCCATTGCTCTCTTATTATAACAAAAATAAGCATAGCTGACTATACTGATTTGCTCAGTATAGGGCTACGCTTATATTGTACCAAAGAAAAGCCCCGCGCGAGGCGGGGCGAGAATTATTGCTGTAATTTAGATACCCATTCATTCCAACGGGGATCGGATTGAATTTCGTCTTTCACCAAGGAATATTCCTGCACAGACCACCAAGGCCAATCTTCCGCAAGACTACTCGCTTCGGTGTGGGGATGGGTTTTATCGAAACGCCATTTGTCCATCTCGATCTTTACTAATTTCAAAAGCGGTGCAGTATATGCAGCATCGGATTTGGCACAAAGCTCTTCAAACGCCTTGAAATGCTGTAACGATTTATCCAATGCTTCAAACGCCTCATCATGCTTGCCATTGAGCCAAAGATAGAGCGAAAGCAGAGTGTACATTCGTGCAATATATGAATTGTAAATTCCGTAATTTCCGTCGGTACAAACGTGGTCAAACAACGTGATTGCCGACCTTATGCTTTGCACCTTTTCAGAAGGCATCATATTCTGCTCGTAGGATAGCATCGTTCCGATAATAGATTCTGAGCTTGCACAGATCAGCTTTAATAAAGCTTCGCCGCAAGCTTCGGCACGGCGTTTTCCGTCAAAAGCATATATGCGCAGACATTCATAGGAGTCGTAGATCGTCGGCGCGGTTTCAATTGCAGCGAGCGCCCGCTCGTGCTCACCCATATTAAGATAAAGCTGGGTGAGATACCTCAATGCGTTATGACGCATTTCACCAGGTTCGAGAGTTTTAAGGAGCTTTTCATAAATCACAATTGCTTCCTTCCACTCCGCAT
>JAFYUZ010000004.1 GCA_017549365.1 Clostridia bacterium | reverse complement strand
GGTTGAAAAAGCGCAGATATGTCTTGTGGGATGGAACACGCGCGGACACGACGGAAGATACCCGCAAATTTTCCCCGTGGAGGAAAGCCTTGGGGGAGAAGAGCGTCTGCGCCATCTTATCCGATATGCAAAGGCGCGCGGATATCATATTGTCTGCCACACAAACAGCACCGATTGTTACAGTGTTTCCGAAAATTTCAGCCTTGATATCGTTGCAAAAAACGCGGACGGATCGTTGAGTTTCCGCCCCGACATTGCATGGAGCGGCGGAAGACAATATCACCTTTGCCCCAAATGCGCCCTTGATTTTGCAAAGACCGATCTTCCGAAAATAAAAGATCTCGGCTTTTGCGGCCTTCATTATATCGACGTTTTGTCGGTTGTTCCTTTGCGCCGGTGTTTTGATAAAAAGCACCCGTGCAATTCCAAAGAAACCCTTACATATTATGGCAGTATCATGGAGCAAAGCAGAAAGCTTTTCGGCGGTTTTGCATCAGAGGGAGTGTTTGACTTTGCGGCAGAATATCTTGACTACGGGCTTTACGTTTCGTGGCCTGCACAAAAGGACAGCATGGCAGACAAGTCTGTGCCCTTGTGGCAGATCGTATACCACGGAATTATTCTTTACAACAACACCACCGACACCGTCAACTATCCGATAAAAGACGAAAAAAATCATCTTGCCGTCATCGAGGACGGATCTCGTCCGTCGTTCTATTTCTATTCAAAGTTTCTTAACGGCAGCGATCAGGACGACTGGCTTGGAAAGGACGATATAACCTGTGACACCGACGAAGATCTTAAAAATGCCGTGTCTGCAATCAAAAAGGCGTATGACGAATACAAGTCTCTTTGCCACCTTGTTACCCGATACATCGAAAAACACGAGGAGGTTTCGGATGGGGTCTTTAAGGTAACTTATTCCGATAAAACGGTTATAACCGTAGACTACAACAAAAAAGAATATTGTATAGAATAAAAAACGTGCCGTGGAGATTTCTCCTCGGCATATTTTTTGTTGTTTTCAAGGTGAAAATACGATGATCGGTTGCATGGGTATTTATAAAAAAGATGTTTCAATACAATCTTGACATTTTGATATATTTTGGATATAATTATTTTGTACTATTTTATACAACCAAAGGAGCACACACATGAAAAAATCACGCTTTATTCTTGCGGCAGTGTTTGCGATAATCTTTGTGATGCTTTTTGCCTTTACGGCTTCTGCATCCGAAAACCCCGTTTCGCTCGACGGCATCCAGATCCGTATAAACGAGCCCTACGGCATCCGCTACATTGCAACCGTTGAAGGCGCAACCTCTGATTATGACGAGGTCGGAATGCTTGTAATCCCCACAGAAAAGCTTTCGGGAGAACTCACCCTCGATACCCCGAAAGTAGGTAAGATAACGAGCAAATCACAGGATTTCAGATATTTTTCCGAATCAAACGATCATTTCCAATACACCCTTTGCCTTATCGGACTTGAAAACGAGCATTACGGCGTCGAATACGTTGTCCGCCCCTACGTCGTATTTACAACCGACGGCGGCGAACAGCAGACTGTGTATGCCGAAACATACAAAAACTACGCTCTGACACCTGCAAAGATCACAGAAAAAGTTCTTGAAAATTATGCCGATATGTACTGTGATGCAATCGCGCAGGATCACGAAAAACTTGACGACAGACTCACCGAGTACAACAGATATCTCGACGAGCTTGCGGCGTCGGAGGACGAAGAGGAAGACGAAGAAGAGATTGTCACCGAAACCATCGAGTACATAACTCTTAACGAGTTTTACTGGACTCTCGGCACACTCGGAAGCTCTGACGGCACTGCAAACCCCGCAAACCACAAGCGTATTTTCACCCCCGGATATATTCCTGCTGAAAACACGGTTATCACTTTTGACGGCACAAGCGGTGTTCAGTATATCGTTATGGAATACGATGCCGACAAAAACTGGCTTTGCACATCCGGCTGGATAACAAAGGATACTTACGCAAAGAAAAATGAAAAAGCCGCATATTACAGATGCGTGCTCACCAACAACACCACCCTTGACTTTGATGATATTCCCGGCATAGTGGCGCATCTTACGATCAACGTTTCGGGCACTCTTTCCGGCGCACCTGTTGATTTTGAATTCAAAAAGGGAACCATCGCAGGCGCAACAGGCGCACCCAATCCCGCATCCGCAAACAGAATCTATACCCCCGATATGTACCCCAGCAAGGGACTTGTGCTCAATTATTCCGCAACAGACCTTGCAAAGCTTGGCATCACCATTCTCGGTTATAACGCCGACGGAAGCTTTGTGAAGACCTATGGCGACAGAAACGCCGCCACCATCAACGTCGAAGAGATCGCACAGGGCGCGGAATATGTCCGCCTTGTAATCAAGCTTTCAAGCTCGACAGCAACAGACGACAACGCCAACAGCTATGCCGACGCATGCCTTTCGGGCGTGTACGCAACAGACGTTAACCACAGTTTCTTCGAGCTCGGCAACATCGACGCTTCCGGCGTTGGCGAAAATGATGCTACCTGCAAATTCGCTTCTTCCTCCGAGTACGCGCACACAGTTGCGTATATTCCCACCTACATTTCCGCATCCTTTGATGCAAAGATCGGCGGCAGCTACGTAGTAAGCTATTATGACTCGGCATACTCTTTTGTTTCCGCAACCGAAAGCCTCACATCCGCTTCTTTGCCTCAGCCTCCCGCAAACGCGGCATATTACAGACTGGCAATAAAGCCCGGCTATAACGTGACCGAAGCCTCGGTTGATTTTGCGGCATCAGCCTTTAAGTTTACCAAAAATTACACCCTTACCACCTCTGATTGGGCAGTGGGTACCATCAGCGGAGGAGACGGCAAGGAAAACACTTCCAACAATAAGAGAATATACACTCCCGGCTATTATCTTGCCGACGGAATGACCGTTTCTTACGTCACAAACGCAAATGCTACCGCATACGTTCTTCTTGCATATGCCGCAGACAAATCTTTCCTCGGCACTTCGGGAGACGAGAGGGGAGCAACCTATGACGTAAAGAGCGAATTCCCCAACGCGGTGTATTATCGCTTTGCGATAAAGACTGTGAACGCGATGACAAAAGATACCATATCCACTGTCAGCGATCATATCACGATCACCGAAAGTTCTGCCCTTTTTGAAAGAAAAGGACTCGATATTGAAGTTGAGCCTTCTCTCGGCACCTTCTCGGACGAAGGACTTATCTGCCGTTTTGGAATGACCTCTGTCAGCTCGTATTCTCCCGGAAACTATCAATCGGGTATGTGCGAGGTTGAAGACGAGCTCTGGCTCTTCTCCACCTCCGACAAGGGCACAGCAGGCGACGGGAAAGGCGTTATCATGCGTTATAAGCCCGATTGGGAAAATGGAACTGCAAGGTTTCTCGGCGCAGTAACCCACAATTTCGGCCACGCAAACTCTGTGGATTACAGCAGTGAAAACAAGTGCTTTATCGTCGGCAACGGAAGCGGAAGCTTCTCGAACACCGAAAACTATTTCTACGTATACAACAATGCATACGAGCTTGTAAAGAGTGGTGCAACAGAGCTTCTTATCGAAGACGAAAACTGCATAACCTACAATTGGAAAGACACAGGAATCAGCTACCGTACAAAGCTCAACACCTGCTGGTACGGCAAAAATTCCGCCTTTGTCGGCGCAAACAACAACGGATTTGTATACAAAGTAGCTCTCGGCACGGGCGATCGCATTCTTGCCCTTGGCACCGCAAAGCAGGTGGCAGAGGATGAATTCAACGGCACCTGGCAGATAATCAAGGAATACGCCCAGGCTGACAACTATGACAACGCTCAGGCTTCGGGCTTCCGCGGTCAGGGTTATGACCAGTGCAACCAGGGCACCGACTACGCCGACGGCACTCTTTACCTCACCTGCGGCCACGACGGTGTTTACTTCTGGAGATGCCGACTTGATTCCGACGGCGCTATTAAGCGCGACGAATTCCATAAGTATATGGTGGTAGGCTCTACCACAAACACAGGCGCGATAAGCGGTATCATCTGCCACGGCGATTATCTTATTTTTACCAACGGCGGATATATAAACGTATATCTCAACAGCGCTCTCAAATAATAGAATCAGCATAAAAAAGATCTCCGAAAAGGAGATCTTTTTTGTTTCACCTTATCATAACCGCCGTGCCGAGAAGTTTTTTGAAAATATCGGAAAAAGCCATTCTCCGCACTCCGTTTACAGCCGTCACATCTATCACGGCAATCTCTTCGCCGCAAAGATTGTAGCGGATATGTCCCACCACCTGACCTTCGGAAACGGGCGCTTGCAGGTATTCGGGAAGCTCTGTCACGCTTTCCACCAGCTGATCTCTGCCTTTTGTCAAAAGCAAGGCTTTTGCAGAACAGTTAAGCGACACTTTGTCGACGGAGCCGCCCTTTACGGCAAGGGGTGGCAGGTTTCCTTCGGCTATGCGATAAACCGTAAAGTTTGCAAATCCGTAATCAAGAAGCTTTTTTGCATCGGAAAACCTGTTGTCGGAGGTATCCGCCTTCATAACCACCGAAATAAGCGTCATTCCGTCTCGGGTTGCTGTTGCAGACATACAATAGCCCGCCGAATCTGTAAAACCGGTCTTCATGCCGTTGGCTCCGGGGTAAAATCTTATCAGCTTGTTGGTGTTTGAAAGCCCGAATTCGCCGTTTCTCAAAGAATCCAGCCATATCATGGTGTAATTGAAAACGTCGTCGTGCTTCAGCAATTCCCTTGTCATAAGGGCAATGTCTTTCGCGCAGGTATAGTGGTTTTCTGCGGGAAGTCCCGTGCTGTTTACAAAATTTGTGTCATTCATGCCAAGCTTTTTTGCACGTTCGTTCATCAAAACCACAAAAGCATCCTCGCTTCCCGCAAGGTGTTCTGCCATGGCAACGGTACAGTCGTTTGCCGAAACCACAAGGATCGCTTTCAACATCTCGTCAACGCTCATCTGCTCGGAAGGTTCCAGCCATATCTGCGATCCTCCCATGTTGGCCGCCGTTTCGCCGGCGGTCACAATGTCTGTTTTTGCAATTCTGCCATCGGCAAGAGCTTCGTAAATAAGAAGTACCGTCATAATTTTTGTCACAGATGCGGGTTCAAGATGTTCTGTTGCGCTTTTTTCATAAATAATTTCACCCGTTTCCGCCTCCATAAGGCAGGCGGACTGTGATTTGAGATCAATTGTAACGTTGTCTTTAAGAGTCATAACTGTTGAGTGAAGCGGACTTTGCGCGTGCACACACAAGGGCACCGCAAGAAATAATAAAGAAATAACAAAAGAAAATAACCTTTTCAAGAAATATACCTCCGATGATGCTTTTGTCCTAAAAAATCATATAAAAAATCATCGGCTTTTATGACAGTAAGACAATGTTTTTGTTGTAAAATTATAATCTGTATGATATAATAGAGATGCAAAATCGTTGAATGAATTTTTTAAGGTAAGACTTGATGATCGAAACAGAACAGATACTGATAATTTTTTTCATAACCGCCGTGGGCGGTTTTATACAAAGGGTAACGGGTTTTGGGTTTGGCATTTTCGTCATGCTGTTTTTTCCGTACATTTTAAAAACTCACACCTCTGCCGCCGCCATTTCCACCCTTGTATCAAGTTGTATTTCGGCGTATAACGCGATCATGTACAGAAAGAAAGTTCCGTACAAGGCAACAGTTCCTCTACTGCTTTCGGCACTTGTGACCATTCCGGTTGCCGTCAGACTTTCGGTTTTGGTAACCGGCGATTTCTTTAATAAAGTGCTGGGTGTTTTGCTCATCTGTCTGAGTATATGGTTTCTTTTTTTCAGCGACCGCGTAAAGATAAAACCTTCTGTCAAAAACGGCATTATATCGGGCGGCCTTGCAGGTGTCCTGACGGGACTTTTTTCCACGGGCGGCCCTCCCGTCGTTTTGTATCTTGTCAATGCTTTCTCCGATACTCTTTCGTATTTTGCGGCAACCCAGTTCTTTTTTGGACTGACGGGTATTTACTCCACCGCCGTCCGCGCAATAAGCGGCATCATAACCTCTGAGGTTCTTGTTTTTTCTGCCGTCGGCTTTGCAGGTAGTATCGTAGGCAATCTTTTCGGAAAGCTTGTGTTTGAAAAGCTTAACAAACAAAGGCTCAGACAGATAATATATATCGGCATGATAATAAGCGGAATTATCATGGTGCTGTAAATAAAAGATATGCAAATTTAAAACAGAACAGGAGAATGTTTTATGAAGCAAAAAACAACGTTCGCATACCTTGTGGTTTCATTGCTTTCTGTTGCGGTCACCGCACTTGCATGGGTTTTAAATTTTGGTTGGTTCCGTTTTTCCCTTTTGGTGATAATGGCGCCGATCATTCACGCTGTGATTTTTGTCGCAGTCAATATGTTTGCGGCTTCTTTTGTTTCCAAATGTCCTAAAATCAGAATAGTCAATTTGTTTTTTGTCATAACCTACATTTTACCCAATATCCTTTTTCCGGACGGGGGAGACAGCGGCGCAACTTACAGCTGTTTCGGCTTGATAGATGACATATCGTTTACCAATTTTGCATGGGCTGCCTCAGCACTGCTTTTTGTGGTTCACATTGTTCTTCTTGCGGTTCAGATTGTGATGATGATAAACGTAAAATATAAATTAAAAAGAGCCGAGCGCAAAGGAGAAACAACCGTATGAAAAAGAATCAGCTACTTCAATTTATCAAATTCACTCTGTTTTCAATATCTGCAGGTATCATACAGGTGGCATCTTTTGCACTTTTCAACGAGCTTTTGAAATGGCAGTATTGGCCTGCGTACCTCGTTTCGTTGCTGCTTTCGATCGTGTGGAATTTCACCTTCAACAGACGCTTCACCTTCAAGGCGGCGGTCAACGTTCCTGTGGCGATGCTTAAACTTATCGGTTTTTACGCGGTGTTTACGCCTGTTTCCACATATCTGGGTCATCTTGCAGAAAAAGCAGGGGTCAACGATTACATCGTCCTTGCTGTAACCATGATACTGAATTTCGTTCTCGAATTTCTGTTTTCAAAACTTGTTATATATAAAAACAGGGAAAATACCCTGTGACAGGCTGTTGCCGAAAGGATAACATGACAGATAAAAAAGAAAAAGTTTTGCCTACCCACATTGTTGCTTGCGGTGGAGTTGTTATTAACGATAACGACGAGGTTTTGCTGGTTAAAAATCATCGTTCGGGGTGGGCTTTCCCGGGCGGACAGGTTGAGGTTGGAGAAAATCTGACCGATGCTCTTGTTCGGGAAATATTCGAGGAAACAGGCATCACTGTGTCTGTCGAAGAGGTCTTCTGTATATCGTCAAACACCTGCAAATACGCAGGATATAATGGAGTAAAAGAAGTGCCGACAAAAGTTATGTTGGATTTTATTTGCCGCGAAAAAGATGGCGCTTTGCGTTCCTCTTGCGAGAACGAAGAAACACGTTATTTTAAAAAAGCTGATGTGCTTGAACACATTACATCTTGCGCCATACGCGAACGTTTTAAAGCTTTTATTGAATACGACGGACGTCCGACGTATCTTGAATATGTTACAAACCCACAATTTGAGTTAAAACTGAAAATTAAAATCTGACGGAGGTAGTTACAATGGATTACACGAAGAAACTGAAATACCACTTCAAAACAAAAAAAGGCTGGGTAAACGACCCCAACGGACTTGTTTGGTACAACGGTTATTATCACGTGTTTTATCAGCATACGCCTGATTCCGAAACCCCCGATCTTCACGGCAGAATGTATTGGGGACATGCAATAACCAAGGATTTCTTGAACTGGCAAGAGCTTCCCGTGGCGCTTTGTCCCGAAACCGATTACGACCGCGGAGGTTGTTGGTCGGGCACTGCTATTGTAAAGGATGACGTTTTGTATCTTTTCTACGCCTCCATCGAAACTGTCGACGAGGGCGAAACCAAGCGCAAGATCCAGAGAGTAAGCGTTGCATATTCGAACGACGGCATAAATTTTGAAAAATATAAGGGCAATCCCGTCATAGATCACTATCCTCCCGAGGGCGGCCCCGATTTCCGCGATCCCGCCGTCACCTGCATTGACGGAATATACTATTGCGTCATGGCGTCGGGCAATCCCGAAACAAGAAAAGGACGCCTTCTTCTTTATAAGAGCAAAGATCTTTTCAATTGGGATTACGTCGGCGTAATGTGCGAATGGGATAATTGCAGATACACCGAATGTCCGTCGTTTATGCCGACAGCAGACGGAAAATATCTTCTTGCCGCATCTGTTTGCCCGTACGACAAGGATCATTATTTTTCTCTTATGCACGGAAAATTTGAAAACTGTGTCTTCACTCCCGAAACAATCGGATTTGTCGATAAAGGTCCCGACCAGTATGCAGGTCAGGTTTTCCGCGATCACAAGGGACGCAACATTCTCATTTCCTGGATACCCGGTTGGAGCTATATCGGATATGCGGAAAAGGATGTGGGATGTATGTCGCTGCCCCGTGAGATATTCGTTAAGGACGGCGTGACCTACGGCTATCCCGTGGAAGAGGTGCGCCATCTTCTTAAAGACAGCGACGAAGCGGTAAAAATGACAGACGACGGTTTTGTTGTCGAACGTCAGGGACGCGATCCGCTTGTATACCGCGGAAAAATAGACGATATAAAGATATTGCGTGATGAGTTTATTCTTGAAATCTACGTAAACGGCGGACAGGAGATATATTCTGTTTTACTTTGATTTGTGAAAGGACACAAGATGAAAAGGAAAACGTCTTTACGGATATATATCGCATTTCTCTTGATTGTGCTTCTTGTCTTTTATGTTTTTGATACAAGGCTTTTGTGTGTGCAATATGAATTTGACAGCCCGAAAGTGGATAAAGAATTGAGATTTGCGGTGGTCGCAGATCTTCATTCCTGTTCCTATGGCACACGCCAGCACAGACTTGTGAAAGAAATTGAAAAATATTCACCTGATGCGGTTTTTCTTGTGGGTGACTTTTTTGATGATGTGAAGGAAGATGAAGGCTCGATTTGTCTTTTGCAAGAGCTTTCGGGTTTTGACCTTTACTACGTCAGCGGTAACCACGAGTGGTGGAGCGGCAGAATGTATGAGATGTTTGATCGCTTGAAAGAATACGAGGTGATAACCTTAAGGGGAGACACTTGTTTTTTCGAAATTAACGGTCAAAATTTTTCTGTTTCGGGAATAGACGATCCACAGACAGATGTGTATGACGATTCGTTTTTAAACTGGAGCGAACAGCTTGAAAAGGCGTCGGAATCGACCGAAAAAAACGTGTTTTCGATCTTGCTTTCCCATCGCCCGGAAAAGACAAGTGAGTATAAAGATGCAGGTTTTGATCTTGTGATAAGCGGCCACGCCCATGGCGGACAGTTCAGAGTTCCGTATATTCTTAACGGGCTTTATGCACCAAACCAAGGCTTTGCTCCCAAATATGCAGGCGGCCAATACGACCTTGGCGGCACAAAACTTGTCGTGTCGCGAGGTTTGGCAAAAGAAACCACACGCCTGCCCAGAGTTTTCAATCGCCCCGAATTGGTGTTTATTACAGTAAAATAAAGAGGTAAAAATGGACAAAACAACAGCAAAAAAACGAATTGAGGAGCTACGAAAACTCCTCGAATACCACAGAAACAAATACTATCTCGAAGATTCGCCCGAAATATCGGATTTTGAGTTCGATGCCCTCATGCGCGAGCTTGAGGTGCTTGAGACGGAATTTCCCGAATTTGACTCGGCGGATTCTCCGTCAAAAACCGTTGGCGGAAAAGCTTCTGAAAAGTTCGAGAAGGTGCGCCACGTCGTCCCCATGGGAAGTCTTACCGACGTTTTCTCCAAAGAAGAACTGTTTGCCTTTCTTGAAAGATGCAACAAGGAGCTTGACGGCAAGGTGGAGTACGTTGTGGAATGTAAGATCGACGGACTTTCGGTCGAACTTGAATACGAAAACGGAAAACTTGTCCGCGGCGCAACCCGCGGCGACGGAATCGTTGGCGAAAACATTACGGAAAACCTCTTTGTTATTGACGATATTCCAAAAACTCTTTCTGAAAACATCCCGTATCTCTGCGTGCGCGGCGAAGTGTATATGCCCAAAACCGAGTTTTTGCGCATCAATGCCGAACGTGAGGAAAAGGGCGAAAACTGCTTTGCCAATCCCAGAAATGCGGCGGCGGGCTCTCTTCGTCAGCTCGATGCGAAAATAACCGCATCGCGAAAACTCAGCATTTTCGTTTTCAACGTTCAGAAAGCAGAGGGGATGAAAGCTCTTTCTTCCCACCGCGAAAGCCTTAATTATCTTTCCTCTCTCGGCTTTAAGGTTTCGCCGTTTTGCAACAGTTTCACCGAGGCTTGCGATATTTATTCCGAGATCATAAGCTTCAACGAAAACAGAGCCTCTTTTGATTTTGATATAGACGGCGCAGTTGTTAAGATCGACGATTTTTCTCAGCGCGAAACGGTGGGCGAAATTGCAAACGCTCCCAAATGGGCGGCGGCGTATAAATATCCCCCCGAAGAAAAGCTCACAAAGCTTTTGAAGATAGATATTAACGTCGGAAGAACCGGTGTGCTTACTCCTTTTGCCATCCTCGAACCCGTTCATCTTGCGGGAACTGTGGTTTCAAAGGCAACCCTTCACAACGAAGATTTCATCCGCGAGCGCGACGTGCGCGAGGGCGATTTCGTCGTTGTCAGAAAAGCAGGGGATATCATACCCGAAATAGTTCGTTCCTGCCCCGAAAAGCGCGACAACGGCACACAGTACGTCGAGTTTTCAATGCCACGCACCTGTCCCGACTGTGGCGAGCCTGTTACAAGAAAGTACGGCGAGGCGGCATATCGTTGTACCAACGAAAATTGCCCTGCAAGAATCGTTCGCCGACTCATCCATTTCGTCTCGCGCGATGCCATGAATATCGAGGGACTCGGCGAGGCGCAGGTGGCGTCTCTTGTCGGACTTGGTCT
>JAFYUZ010000068.1 GCA_017549365.1 Clostridia bacterium | reverse complement strand
TATTGGCAAATAAAAACAACCTAAGCATACCAAATTTGCACCAAATCAAATTTCAAGACAAAAAGAAAACCCCGAAAACGTAAGTCTTCGGGGTTTTGATACCGCCCAATAGGGCTGCAATTATCTCTTCGAGAACTGAGGAGCGCGACGAGCTGCTTTGAGTCCGTACTTCTTTCTTTCCTTCATTCTGGGGTCACGAGTGAGGAAGCCTGCCTTCTTGAGAACCGAACGATAGTTGGGATCTGCCTGAAGGAGAGCTCTTGCGAGACCGTGACGGATAGCACCTGCCTGACCGGAAACTCCGCCGCCCTTAACGGTGCAGATGAGGTCAAATGTGCCCTGTGTATTTGTGGATTCGAAAGGCTGGTTAACGATGAGCTTGAGAGTGCCGAGACCGAAATAGTCATCGATGTCTCTGCCGTTGATGGTGACAACACCTGTGCCGGGCATAATGCGAACGCGGGCAACCGAGCTCTTTCTTCTTCCTGTGCCGTAGAAATAAGGCTTTGCGCTTGTATACATAGTTTAGTTACTCCCTTCTTAGATCTTAAAGCACGATAGGCTTCTGAGCAGCGTTATCGTGTTCTGCGCCGGCGTAAACATGAAGTCTTGTAAAGCTCTTGTCGCCGATCTTGTTGTGGGGGAGCATACCCTTAACTGCAAGCTCCATTGCCATTTCGGGCTTTGTCTGCATGAGAGTTTTGTAATCAACAGTCTTGAGGCCGCCGATGTAGCCTGTGTGATACTGATGAACCTTGTTTTCAAGCTTCTTGCCGGTGAGAACCGCCTTGGAAGCGTTGATGATGATAACGAATTCGCCACAGTCAACGTGAGGTGTGAATTCGGGTCTGTGCTTGCCGCGAAGAATGTCGGCAGCCTTAACAGCTGTTTTACCGAGAGGCTGGCCGGCAGCATCGATAACGTACCACTTACGTTCGATTGTCTCGGCTTTTGCCATAAATGTAGACATAATCCTAAGTCCTCCAAATTAAAAATTTCATTAGTCAACGAGTATTATTATAACACATCTTTTTATTTTGTCAATACCTTTTTTCAAAAAAATACCGCAAAATGTCGCTTTTTTGCGTGTTTTCTTCGATTTTCTTTCGATTTCTCGGTGGTGAAGAACGTTTTTTGCGCATTTTTATTGTTTCCGTACAAAAACGCCCCGCAGATTGCCGGGCGTTTTAAAAATTATTTTATCTCGAAATATGCCGCCGCAAGCTCAACCATCTTGTTATAGCTCTGCGTGCCTGCCGAATCTCCGCGCAGTTTGATGGAGGCATCGTTGATCGATTCGCTGATGCTTGCCGCAGGCGACGATTCGTAAGGGGCGAAAAAGTCGGCAAAACCGATCATTTCATAAAGCACTCTGTCGTCGCATCTGTACATGGCGGCGGCAAAAAGTTCCTCGTCGGTGACGTAAAGTGCATCTGTAAGATACGAAAACAGCTCGGTCAGAGCGCAATAGCGCAGATACAGGTCGTCGCTTTCGTACATTACCACAAAGGCAACAAAGTTTGCCTCGTCCTCCCGCGCAATACCCCTCTGGTGCGCCATCTCATGGCCCATGCTGAAGGCTGTTACGTAATCGGGATAATTTACATTTATATTTATTTCGCCGGTATACGGGGTGTAGATGCCCGAGATGTGGGTGTGGGTCATAAGCTCCGAAAGAGCCACTGTTTTTGCTTTTGATGAAAAACCGTCAATGAAGGGATATTTTTTTGATGCTTCCTTATATATATCGTTCAGCCTTGCGTTACATTCGGCAAACGTATACGGCATTATCGTCGAGCCGGACGGAAGAGCTCTGATATCCCCTTCCTCAAGGCATTTATATATCTCGTCCTCGACAGTCACAATACAATCGTACAGTTGTTGCGCCGTAAGCTCACCGCGAGAAAGGTCAAAATTCCTTTCGACGGGATAGCGCTTGTTGGCGGGAGAAAAAGCAAAATTGTAAAGGCTGAGAGCCGCAAGCAGGCAGATTATTGTTATTCTGCTGAAAACAAGCTCGTACCTTTTTTCGTACGGAACGTTTTTTATGGCCTCAAAGATCATTCTGATAACAGAATAGATCACAAGCACCACGCCTGCCACAAGAAGCGTTTCGGCAAGCGAAAAAGGAAAGATCCCGCTGATCTTTGCAAGCACCATGCGCAAGAATCGTCCGACAGTGCGGGTGTAGCCTTCTGCAAAATCCGCACTTATCGCCGAAACGACACCAAGTATCATTGAAGCGACAGTTACAAAGATCATTATCTTTACGCCTTTTTTCAAAACCGAAATAAGCGTATTGAATTTTGACTTTTCCGCCTTGGTTTCAACTCTCGTTTCCGCCGCGCCGTTAATGTTGTTGTTTTCGTCCATTTTTACTCCGCAAATTCGTCGATGTTTTCAAAATAGTAATCAAAAACGCCCTTTGCAACCCTTGCCGCGGTATAGCTGTGCTCACCCGATTCAATAACGACCGAAACAACGATCTCGGGTTCTTCGTAAGGTGCAAAACCTGCAAATATGGCGTTGTCGGTGCCAAAGCCTTTTTGGGCAGTACCGGTTTTACCGCCGACCGAATGGGGATATCCCACAAACACCGACGCTGCAGTACCGTCCTCGACAACCGATTTCATTCCGCGTTTCACAAGCTCGAGGTCATGATCCGAAATATCGATCTCGTCAAGCACCTTGGGCTGTTTTTCTTCGATTATCTCGCCGGTTGCAAAATCGTTCACCGATTTCAGAAGGTGCACTTCATAGCGCGTTCCGCCGTTTACAACGGTGGAAATGAAGGATGCCAGCTGAACGGGGGTGAAAAGGTTGTCCGACTGACCGATGGCCGACTGGATAAGGTCGCCGGGCACCCAGGGCTTGCCAACGCTTGCGCGGTATTCGGGACCTGCAAGAATACCCGTATCCTCGCCGGTTTCTATTCCCGTTTTTTCGCCAAGGCCAAGGCGCTTTGCATAGCTGTTCAGCGATTCGGTGCCGAGCAGACGGCCGACTTCAAAGAAATAATAGTTGCAGGAATTTTTTATGGCGTCCACAACGTTCTGCCAGCCGTGGGGATAGCCGTATTTGTCAAAATACCAGCAATGGGGCTGATAGTCATCGTATTCCTTGTAAACACCGCTGTCGTATATCAGGGTGTTCTCGTCGATGATACCTTCCGAAAGCGCCGCGATCGCCGTGGCGATCTTAAAGGTGGAACCCGGCGGATAACGTCCGTTGATGGCGCGGTTGATAAGAGGCTGACGATTGTCGGTCAGCATATCCGAAATGGTTTCGCGGTAGGTATTCTGATCGTAGGTGGGATAGCTGGCGCTGGCATACACCGCGCCGTTGTTGCAACCGGTAACCACCACCGCGCCCGATGCGCGAACGGGGTTTCCGTTGCGTATATTTTCGATATTGATGCTGTCAATGGTGTCTTTAAGCGCCTTTTCCGCCGCCGCCTGCATTCCCGAACTTATGGTGAGGCTTACGGTCTTGCCGTATTGCGGGGGATAATTTTCTGACAGATTCTGTTCGATAATATCTTCGCCGTCAGAGCTATATTCGATTATTTTGTATCCGTCAACGCCTCGAAGATAACTTTCAAAGGCGTATTCGGCGCCGTCCTTTCCAACGATTTCGTCCATTGAATAGCCGAGCGAGGTATATTTTTCAAGCTCGTTTGCATAGATCGGACCTGTTCTGCCAAGAATGTGGGCGGCAAGACTTCCGCCGGGATAATATCTGCTGTTTTCAATGCACACTTCAACACCGGGCAAGGTGTGTGAGCGCTCGGAAAGCATGGATACCACCTCGACGCTTGCATCCTCGAGTATAGTATACGGATAATCACGCGAAAAATCCGAACCTTCAAGAGCGTATCTTATGCCGATAAGGCGACGGATCTCGTTGGAGCTTGCAACCTTTGCCACAGTGTCGGCAATCTTGTACCGCTCGTAAAGCTTTTCGTAAAGTCCCGTGCCGTAAAGCGACTGTTCGTCAAATTTTGTGTTGCGAAGAAAAACTTTGAGCATATTTTTCGATGCACTGTCCTGCGGTTCGACAAATCTGTACGGCACGATAAGCTCGGCAGGCATTTTATCCTCGATGATAACGCCGTTTTGATCGAAAAAGCGTATAAGTTCAAGTATTATCTCGTTTTCTCTGCCCCTGGGCAAAAGAGATCTGTTAAGTCTTATATTGCTCGTGCCTCTGTTGATAACAAGCTTTGCGCCGTTGCGGTCAACGATTTCTCCGCGGGTTGCCTCCACAAGAAGGGTGACCTGATTTTTCGGAAGGGCGCGTTCTTTGTAATATTCGGAATTTGCCACCTGCAACGACAAAAGTCTGCCGACAAACGCCACAAGTACCACAACAAAGATCACTGCAAGTATTATTATGCGCACGGGTGACGTACGCGATTCGCCAAAGCTTCGCAGTTTCAAAAAAAGCACTCCTTTCCGTTCATTATGTATATATTATATTCCCCTTTTCGTTTCAAGTCAATGGAAATATATCATTATATATTATTTTGTGCCAAATATCCTTTTTCTCAAAAGCTTTACGTATATGACGGCGAGAGAATTGAGAAGCATATCGAACATGATAAAGAATATGTTGAGCATAACAAACAGGGTCAGCATCACCGATTCGCCCGTGACAATGCCAAGCTCGAATTCCGCAAGCACCGTGTCAAGCCCGTAGATCTTTGAGAAAATAAAAAGAACGATACCGCATCCACCGTTGAAAACGACAAATTTTAAAAGTGTGGCAAGCCAACTGATTTTTGTAAGCTTTTTTTCAAAGGTGAATTTCAATATCGGATAATATCCGAGCACAAGGGCAAAATATATGGTGGACGATGCCATGGGGAAAAGTATCAGCGACAAAACAGCACTCACCGCAAATATGCCCAGCGAGGTTTTTGCGCCAAATTCGACGTATGCCACAAGGATAGCAACAGATGCGATGGCGGCGGAGGTCATATCAAGTATCTCAAAAATACCGCCCATGATAAGAAGAACGGTGGCGGTTGCCGCAAGAATTGCGCCCGTGGCGGTTCTTTTGATGAGTTCGCGGTTGGAATTTCTGCTTTTTTTCACGTTTTTTGCCCTCACTTTCCTTTTTTCTATAATTTTATCAGATAAACAAAAGAAAATTTAAAAAAACTCTTGACAAAACTGTTAATTTGTGATAGAATATCATTCGTTCGGAAGAGAAATCCAAAAATTGAATATTGCCGGATTGTGTAAAGGTAGCACGACAGACTCTGACTCTGTTTGTCTGGGTTCGAATCCTAGTCCGGCAGCCAGAAAAAAGCACATCTGTTTATAGATGTGCTTTTTTCAGTTATATTCGCCTTGCGGCGAGTTCTATGCACAAGTGCGTGATATGTCCTTCGGACGTGATATGCGCTTCGCGCGTTAAGAGTTCAAAGGCGAATATAATATCACTGTGAGTGGAGCGAACAATATCACTTTTGCGGAGCAAAAATATCACGCTGAGCGCAAGCGAAGCATATCACTAAAACTCTTTACAGCTTACAACTTTCATACTGTAATATTTTTGAGGTGATGATAATGGCAGAAAGTATTTTGAGAGATAAATCCAAAGAGTTTGCAAAGCAGATCGTTTTTCTTTGCCGTGATATAAAAACAAATATGAAAGAGTCGGTTCTGACAAATCAGCTTTTGCGCTCGGGAACTTCTATTGGAGCAAATATACACGAGGCACAATATGCGCAAGGAACGAAGGATTTTATATCAAAATTGGAGATTGCGCAAAAAGAGTGCTACGAAACGGAATATTGGATGGAATTACTTTTTGAAACGGATTATATTCCCGAAAATGTTTATAAGCCTCTGCAAAATCAATGCGGACAAATTCGCAGAATGTTGATTTCTTCACTCAACACAACAAAATCAAACCAAGATAACAAATAATGATGTCATCTATTTCGGTCGCCAAACACAAAGATCGGCATTCTTCGAAAGAGGAATGCCGATTTTGTTTTTTCGTCATTTCTCGCTTTTCTGCCTTCTTTGCAAAAACAAAAACGGTATGCAAAAGAGGTGTTTTTGTATACCGTTTCACTTTTTTAAAATTATGTCAAGGCGCAACAAAATCGGCGTCAGCAGGCGCCGTTTTTGAAAAAATATTAAAACCGCCGATTAGTTCCAGTCAGAGTCTCCAACGTTGTAATTGTTGTCGTTCCAGTAAGCGTTTCCGACATCGAAATCATTGTCGCCGTAGTTTGCCGAGCCTTCAGCTGTAACAACGTCTTCTGTTTCAAAAACAACGAGTTCGAATTCAGGAGCTTCGTATCTTGTCATTACTCATTCCTCCGTATTCTGTACGAGCGATAATTCGCACAATCGCACTTATAGTGCAATTATACACTATGTTTTGTTATTTGTAAATACCATTTACAAATTATTTACAAAAAAGGAGCCGATTTTTTTCGGCTCCTTTTCGATTTTTGTCAATAAAGTGCATCGGGCTCAATGAAACCTTCGGGGAAATTGCGAACGATCGGTTCAAGAGATGCATCAATAACTATCACCACGGCGTTTTTGTCGCCCCACGATTCTGCAATCTGTTCTGCAAAATCATAGCCGCATACTATATTCTGTCCTTTCAGTCGGAGAGGCTGCCCGATGTGTTGAATATAGATGTTCTTGTCGGGAACTTCGTTGTGGTTAGAAGGATAGCCGACGAGATAACCGTACGCTCTGTCGAGAATGTTGTACTGCGAGTAGCAATCGTAGTTCTCGGAAATGGCGTTACACCAGTAGAGCTGGCTGGTTCTGTGTCTTACGATCGAGCCCCAACCATAACCGCCAAGGCGCATTACGTTGTAATCTGCAAGATAGTTTCTTGTAATTCTTGTCCACGTATCCTCCTGACCGGGAGAAAGCTTGGGAGGTGCATTGTACGACTCTATCGCCCAGAATACGTATTCCATAAGGTTTTTGGAATAGTGGATGTTTTCCTGAATACAGTCGCCTGTGCTGGAAGATCTCTGATGTGTTACAGCGGTGTCATAAATCTGATACATCCAGTTGTTTTCAACGTAGTACCCGTCGCATGCACCGTATATTTCTACGGCGTTGCCATAGTTTACGGGACTTCCGTTGCCGTGGAAATCGAGTGAAAGGATCGAACCGCCAAGCCACGAATAGATACAGTTGGTTACGGTTCTGTTTTTGCAACCGCCTGCGCCACCCATGCCGTGGGAGCCTGTGAATTTAAACGAAAGGTTATCGATAACAACGTTGTTTGCGGAGCCTGTGACGATATCCTGTTTTTCGCCGATCTCAATAGACGAAAAACGCTCGCCCGGGTTTCCGTCCTTGCTGTAAAGATAAAGTTCGCCCGCACCCGACACGTTGCCGTTAAGCTCGGAATAGAACTGCAAGTCTCCGCAAAGCTGAGAAGGACCCATGAATCCGTACATGTTCTTATTCATCGTTATGCCGTAAAGCTCGTTGTAGGTGTCCTTGGAATAATCCTGAATATCGTGGTCAAATCCGATAATTCCGACGTTGTTGAGAAGCTCGGTGCATACCCACACGTTTCCCCACTCAGTCTTTTTCCAAAGGGCAGGATCGGCATAATTCTTTTTGGACTGCATGATGATCGGCTTATTTCCCGTGCCGTACGCGCCGTAGGTGACACCTGACGACACCGAAAAGCTTCCGCGATAAACACCGCCGCGCTCAAAAAGAACCGCATCGCCCGAACGCAAAGTAATCTTTGCTTTAAGTCCCGCCATCGATTTGAAAGGACTTGACACAGTACCCGTGCCGATACTGTCACTGCCGTTTTCGGAAATATAATATTTTGTACCTGTAATTCTCGCGCCGTATATCTCGAGAGTATTGCGGGTGTTAAGGATATCTTCTTTCATTTGCTCTGCGATGGTCTCGACACCATTGCGAATCGCCTTTGCCGAAAGAGATGCGCTTTGCGAATGAAGCGACACAATGTAATCGGCGGCATCAAGTCCCTCGCCCGAGGGCATAACAAAGCTTGCACCCGAGTTGCCGTCGGGGTTATATACCCATTTGTTTTCGGAAATATCCGAAGTGGCGGCGATCACGTGGTCGTCCGCCCAATGTCCGTCCACATCCGAAAAACCGCTTTCTGCGCCGTCAACTGCACTTCTCGAAAGATATCTGTTGAGAACGGTTATTGCCTCGGCGCGGGTAAGAAAGTTTTCGGGACGGAAGGTGCCGTCTTCATATCCGTTGATGCAATCAGACTTGATCGCCTCTGATATGGCGTCAAAATACGGAGTGGAATCGGGCGTTACGTCAGAAAAAGAAACAAGCTTTGCCGACGCCGTGTTCTTTACGAGCATACCGTCTACGATATATATGAATTCTCCGCGGGTTATAGGCTCGTTGGGCAACAATTCGCCCTGCCATTCTTCGGGAAGAATATTGTTTTCTTCAAGATATGCCGCGGCGGCATAATACCAATCGCTCTTTGATATGTCCGCAAAGCTGCTTTCTGTTCCGCGGGCATTTTCCGCTTCTCCCGATGCGTTGAGAACAAGCTGTATTGCCTGAGCTCGGGTAAGACCCTGGTCAGGCCCAAAAGTGCCATCGGGGAAGCCTGCGGCATACGCCCCCTTAAAGCTTTCGCGGTTCTGACGTCTGAAAGAAACGTTGTGTTCGCCCGGTTCAACAGTGAAAATTCCGCCTTCTGCCAGCTCGCCGTCAACATAACACGGATACTTTGCGCTCACTTCATAGTTGAACACTCCTGCCCGCTCGGTGGGAATAACCATGCCGTTTCGACCTGTTCTTACAATATACTTTCCTTCTTCGGCAATGATTTTCGATACGTCAGGTAAACTTGTTTCGTTGTTGGAGACAATGGTGAAGTGTCCGCCGATCTTGTCGCCCAGCAACTGTTTTTGAGAAATCGAGACAACAGCGCCATCGTTTATCGTGACGATAACGTTGCCGTCAATAAAAGCTTCGGTGTGGGTGTCCTTGTATCTGTCAAATCCGATTATCAAAGACGAAACTGTTCCTCCGTCGATGGTAAGATGGCAATCGCCCTCTACTCCGTATGATGTACTTGTGGGATATCCGCCGCCGACGAAAATAGTGCTGACTTTGCCACTCTCAATAACTGTGTTGGTACCCGACACAACTGTTCTGCCCGCTCCCGGACACACACCGTCATGGATATAAATCGGGAAATTTTCTTCGGTTATTCCCTTGCCCATGGTAAAATCGTATCCTGCGGTTTCGATAAAGGAATAATCTCTTGAAGGAGTAAGGGCAAGATATTCCAACTTGATCGGGCCTTCGGAAATGGTAGAATCATAACGCAGTTTTACGTTTTCATACACAGTGCCGCTTACGGGATCTTTGCCTGTGATGGTAAGAAGTCCCGTGTGGCCTTTGATGGCGGAATATGCACTGTTCCACGCCTTTGCGTTACTGCTTTCGATGTCACCCATCAAAACTATGGTGGCGCCGAGACTGCCGTTTATCTTTGAAAAAGCCTTTTTAAGAGTGGCAAAAGGCGCATCGCTTGTGCCGTCGCCCGATGTGTCGTTTCCGTCGGGGCTTACATAAATAATAGGCGCTTCCGCCAAAACATCTGCACAAAAGCAAAATATCTGCGTCGAGAGTGCCATAATAATCGCGAGAAAGATGCTAAAAAAACGCCTTGCGGGTGTTTTCATACTAATCTCCTTCCAAACATGAATGTTGAATTCTTATATTTAAAGTAATAACATTGTGCCGCATATATTATAACACATCTGCTCAGCTCTTTCAACAGATTTTTAAACAAAAAGAGAGACAATTTCTGTCTCTCTTTAAGCTTTTGGGATTTATTACTTTGTGAGTGCGTCGGGCTCGATCCAGCCTTCGGGGAATTCGCGAACGATCGGTTCGATCTCGGGATCGATGATAACGACAACTGCATTCTTGTCGCCCCATTCTTCTGCAATGGCTGCCGCAAAGTCGTATCCGCAAGGTGTGGATGTGGAAGACTTAAGACGGAGAGGCTGACCGAGATGCTGGATGTAAATGTTCTTATCGGGAACTTCGTTGTGGTTAGAAGGATAGCCGATGAGATAACCGTACGCTCTATCGAGAATGTTGTAGTTGGAATAGCAATCGTAGTTCTCGGAAATAACGTTACACCAGTAGAGCTGGCAGGTTCTGTGTCTTACAATAGAGCCCCAACCGTAACCGCCAAGGCGCATTACGTTGTAATCTGCAAGATAGTTTCTTGTGATTCTTGTCCAGATATCCTTCTGACCGGGCTGAAGATCGTCTGCTCCGGGAGGTGCATTATAGGATTCGATTGCCCAGAAGACGTATTCCATGAGGTTTTCGGAATAGTGAATGTTTTCCTGGATACAGTCGCCTGTGCTGGAGGATCTCTGATGTGTTACAGCTGTATCATAGATCTGATACATCCAGTTGTTCTTTACATAGTAACCGTTGCAAGAACCGTAAATTTCAACAGCGTTACCGTAGTTGATGGGACTACCGTTGCCGTGGAAATCGTGCGAAAGAACAGATCCGCCGATCCACGAATAAACACAGTTGGTAACTGTTCTGTTCTTGCATCCGCCTGCGCCGCCCATGCCATGGCCGCCTGTGAACTTGAAGGAAATGTTGTCGAGGATAACGTCATCGGCAGCACCTGTTACGATGGCAATGTTTTCGCCGATCTCGATAGACTTAAAGCGAGAACCGGGGTTGCCGCTCTTGCTGTAAACATAAAGTTCGCCTGCCTTAGAGGTGGAACCGTAGGTTTCGGAATAGAACTGGAGATCGCCGCAAAGCTGGGAAGGCTCCTGGAAACCGAACATATTCTTGTTCATGGTTACACCGTAGGTTTCGTGGTATGCGGCTTCGGAATAATCCTGAATGTTGTGGTCAAAAGCGATGACACCAACGTTTACAAGCTGGTCTGCGCATACCCATACGTTGGGCCACTGTGTTTCTTTCCAAAGGGTGGGGTCTGCATAGTTCTTCTTGGACTGCATGATGATAGGCTTGGGGCCTTCACCGTAAGAACCGTAGATGATTCCCTTCATGGTGCTGATCTGACCGCGATATACGCCGCCGCGCTCGAAGAGAATAGCAGTGCCGGGCTTGGGGAAACGCATCTTCTTGTTAATACCTGCAATGGTCTTGCAAGCAGTGGCAGGAGTTTTACCGTCGTTATCGTCGTTACCGTGGAGTTCAGAAACGTACCACTTCTGACCTGTGATCTTGTCGGCGTAGATTTCTTCGGTGTTGGGAGTGTTGAGGATATCCTTCTTCATCTGTTCGGAGATGACGTCAACACCTTCACGAATAGCCATACCCGAAAGGTTTGCGGACTGATCGTAAAGAGCGGTGACATAATCCTTTGCTCTTGTACCGGTAAGAACATATTTGCCGCCTTCGGTAGCCGAAGCTGTCCAGGTTACGTTTTCATCGTTGCAAGCGGCAAGGATCTGACCCTTTGCCCAATGAGCGCCGATGTCAGAGAAGGAAGTTGCTCCCTCTGCTCCGTTGGGAGTTCTGCCGAGCATTCTGTTGACCATGGTCACAACTTCTGCACGGGTGATGTTGTTTTCGGGCTTGAATGTGCCGTCTTCATAACCGTTTACAATACCTGCTGCTACGGCATAGTTTACTGCCGCCGCATAGGGATGCTTGCCGGGAACGTCGGTGAAATACTTGAGCTTCATGGTACCCATAGACTGTCCAAGTCCCGAAATTCTGAAGAGAAGCTCTGCAAATTCAGCTCTTGTGATATTCTGAGAGGGAGAAATTGTTGCGCCGTAATCTGTGGCGATGGTGTCGAGGAAGCCAAGCTGCTGGAAGAAGCCGATGTAGGATTCGTACCATGCACCTTCTGCAACGTCTTCAAAATCTGCCTTTACGTTGCCCTTGATGTTGCTTTCGTCGGTGATAACTCTTGTGAGAAGAGTGATCGCCTCGGCACGGGTCATATTGTTCTGAGGAAGGAAGGTTCCGTCTTCATAACCTGCAACATACTTTGCGTTTTTGTTTACCTGAACAACAACGTTTGTGGTAACCGAAACGGTGTTTTCGCCTGCTGCGAGCTGGTAAATGCCGTTATCGGAAGAAACGCTTGCGCCATTGATGGTTGCGGTCTTTGCGGGGATACCGTAGGGGTCGGTGATAGAGAATCCGGTGAGGGTTGTGCCGTCAAACTTTGCTTCGCAATGGCCGCCCGAAATCTTGATGATGTAGTCTGCGGCATTCTTATCGATGGCAGCGGTTGCTGTGTCGGATACGAAGATGATCTTCTTACCTGTAACAGTGCCCTTGCCTGCTGCAATTGCGCTTGCAAAATCTCCGCCCTTGATAGCAACGATAACGTTACCGTTAACTGTTGCACCTTCAGACGCGCCGATGATGGTGTTCTGGATAGAGCCGCCGCCGATTTCAACAGTTACGTTGCCGTTAACTGTGCCGCCTGCGGAACCTGCAATAAGGTTTGCGATCTCGCCCTTGCCAACAATAAGCTTTGCATTGCCTGTCATTGTGCCGTTGCCCCAGTTACCGCCGACAACGTTTTCGATCTTGCCGCCGTCAAGCGACACAAGAGTGTTGCTGTTTACGGTTTTGCCGTTGGCAGAACCTGCGGCAAGAGTTGTGTAAACGCCTGCGTTAAGCTTGACACCTGCCGTGCCCGATGCGGTTGTACCGGGAGCGACCGAAGGAGGATCGGGATACTCGATGATGTTGTCGCCGTTTCTTACAAAGATTTCTTTGTTGTAAGTATCAAAACCATTTTCGGTTCTGAAGTTGTGTCCGTTTGTAAGAAGGAATGCGCCGGGAGCCATCTTGATAACAAGGAAGTTAAGGATGATGTCGCCCTTAAGCTCAACGTCGCCCATTCCCGAAAAGTCGAGAATGTTACCTGTGTTCTTTGTACCTGTACCAATAACCTTGACGGGACCTCTGCCTTCAATGTCATTGAACTCGGTGAATGCCGCAGTACCCGAGAAGATGATTGTACCGCCGTCTTTGCCCAGCGCGTTCAATGCATCCATAAAGGATCTGTAGCAAGCCTTTGTTTTGCCTTCGTAGTTCATTCTTCCGAACGAGCTTACGAAAACTGTTTTTTCGCCGTCGATAATTTCAACCGCGGGATCTGCCGCAGATACCGTAAAGGGTACCATGCAGAGCACGAGGATGATGGAAAGAACAAGCGAAAGAAGTCTTGTCTTTTTCATGTTTCGTCTCCTTTGTTTTATTATTTCAAATTAATTGAAAACATTGTTATTTGTCGATAACGACGACTATGGCGTTTTCATCGCCCATATACTTTACGATATGATCGTAGGAATCGTAATTGCAATTAAGAGTTGTTCCCTTCAGATTACCCATGCGGCAACCGATGGTCTGAATGTAGAAATTCTTGTTATCGGTTTCGGTAGAGTTGTAGGGCAGATTGATAATAGAGCCCGCGCACCTGTCGAAAATGTTGTATTCGGTGTACTGATCGTAGTTCAGCGAAAGAGATGCACCGCAATACATCTGTGCGCTTTTTGTACGGAAACGGGTGATCGATCCCCAGCCATATCCGCCCATACGGCAGACGTTGTAATAATCATAGATGTCGCGGGTGTAATCTACCGAGTCGTTCGAATCATCCTCGCCGGATTTCTGCGCGTTATAAAACTCTATGCTCCAGTGGCAATATTCGATGAGATTCGATGTGTAGTGCACATCTTCCTGGGCAATGTTTACACCGCCGTCGGAATACTGATGTGTCACACCCGTGTCGTATATCTGATACATCCAGTTGTTGGTGACGTAATATCCGTTGCACGAACCATAGATTTCGACCGCATTGCCGTAGTTTACTGCGGAGGCGGAGGCTGTTGCCGCTCTTAAAACAGAACCGCCGAGCCACGAGAACACGCAGTTTGTAACCGTAAGGTTTTTGCAGTTGCCAAATCCAATGGCGTGAGCACCTGTGAACTTCATGGCAAGGTTGTCAAATGTGACATTGCTGCCGGTGGTGAAGATGTTGTATCTTTCTCCGATCTCGATGGACGAGAAACGTTCGCCGGGGTTGCCCTCTGTACTGTAAACGTAAAGCTCGTTTGCCGCGATTTTTCCGACAGCATCGGGATTGAACGAGTTATACAATGCAACGTCGGACGAAAGCACCGAATAGAAGGAAAGGTCAACGTTCATGTCGGCAGGACCTTTAAATCCGAGGGTGTTCATGTTGTAGATATTGCCGTAAAGCTCGTCATACGAGGTGGGGCTGTAATCGAAAAGATCGTGGTCATATCCGATGATACCGACGTTGAAAAGGCTTTCCGTGCACTTCCATACGTTATCCCACGGGGTTTCCACCCAAAGATTGGGGTCGGCATAGTTTTTCTTGGACTGCATGATAAGAGGCTTGTCGCCCTCGCCGTATGCGCCGTAAACAACGCCGCTGATAGACGACACCGTGCTGCCCTGGCGGTACACTCCGCCGCGCTCGTAAAGAACGGCGTCACCCGATCTTACTGTGTGATAATTTAAAAGAGCCGTGTACGAACGCAGGGGTTTATCGGGAGATTTGCCATAGCCTGCGAGATTTTTGCCGTTTTTCTCGGAAATGTAATATACTGTTCCCGTGATTCTGTCGCCGTAAATATCGAGAGTGTTGGGGGTGTAAAGAATGTCTTTTTTCATCTGCTCGGAAATGACGTCAACGGCATTGCGTATTGCCATACCCGAAAGATTTTCCGACTGGGAATAAAGCGCCTTTATGTAATCCTCCGAGCTTTTTCCGCCCTCGGGCATAACAAATTCTGTGCCTGCGCTTTCTTCAATATAATCCCAACCGCCCTGATCTTTGGAGGTTGCCGCCGCCATAATGTCGGCGCATGCCCAATGACCGTGTGTGTCGTCAAAAGCAACAAGGTCACTTATGGGAACTCTTGAAAGATATCTGTTTATGATCGTAACTGCCTCCGCTCTCGAAAGAGATCTTTCGGGGCAGAAGTTTCCGTCACCGTAGCCGTTGATATGTCCGGTGTACGAAGCGTTCATAATACTGGTGTAATAAGGATCTTCGGGGCTGACATCGGAAAATCTGAAAAGTTTTGACGAGCCCGACGGCTTTCCTATAAGACCGTCCACAATGTAAACAAATTCTGCACGGGTGATCTCGTCGTTGGGACACAATTCGCCTTCCCATTCGGTGGGAAGTGCGTTGATGTATTCAAAATATGCCGCCGTGTCATAATACCAGTCACTTTTTGAAATATCGGGGTAAGTTGACGTATATTCGCCTTTGATATCCGATTTTTCGGTGGTGGCATTGAGAACAAGTTCTATGGCCTGGGCACGGGTGAGCTTTTCGTCGGGACAGAAAGTTCCGTCGGGAAAACCTGCGGCATATGCACGGTCGAGTTGTGCGGCATCGAGATGCACAGTGCGCATAAATTCAACTTCGTGTTCGCCCGGATCGACTTCAAAAGATCCTCCTTCGACGAGAATTCCGTCAACGTAGCAGTCAAAACCACGGTCGACGTTGTATTCGTAAAGTCCTGCGGTGTCTGTGGATTCGACCGCGCCGTGGGGACCTGCCCAAATCAGATATGTGCCGTCGTCGGCGTTCGGAAGAGTGCACGAAGCCATAGCTCCGTTGTTAAGAACAACGCTGATAAAACCGCCGACCTTGTTATCGTTAAGATTATTGCCGGAGATAGAAGATACCGTTCCGCCGTCTACGGTAATAAAAACGTTGCCGTCTATTTTGCCGGAGGTGTGGTAGGTTGCATATCTGTCAAAACCGATCTTCACCGAGCCGACAGATCCGCCGTTCACAGTGAGTCGGCAATCGCCGCCCACGCCTTCGGTGGTCTTTTCGGGATATCCGCCACCGACATAGATTATTGCCACTGTGCCGCCTTTTACGGTGGTGTTTGTGGAGTCGACAGATATCTTGTTTGCCGTTTCGCCGATGCCGTCGTGCATGACCACATCAAATCCCGAGTGTGTGAGACCTTCGCCAAAGATAAACTCGTATCCGCAGGTGTTTATAAAACAGCTTGATCTGCAAGGAATAAGCTCGAGATATTCGACCTTTGTGGGGCCTTTGACGCCCGTGGAATCATATCTGAGGGTGGCGTTTTCATATACAGTGCCCGAAACGGGATCTTTACCCGTAAGGGTGAAAAGTCCGGTATGATTTGCGCCCGCAAGGTTGGCTTCGCGCCAAAACTGCTTGTTGTTGGGCTCGAGATCGCCCATGATAACCACTGTTGCGCTCTGCACCGAGCTGTTTTTCATAACCGTAAAGGTTTTTTTCAATGTGGCGTAGGGAGCGGTTTTGGAGCCGTTGCCGGTGGTGTCGTTTCCATCGGGACTGACGTAATATATAGCCTCTGCCGCAGAAACGGATGTTTCGGGCATAAAGCACAGGCCCGATACAACGAGAATAATGCTCAAAACAAAGGCGAAAATGCGAGAAATAGTAATATTTTTTGCAAAAATCACAAAAATATTCTCCTCTTAAACTAAAATAGCATTATAATTATACAATAAATTGTGCGCCTTGTCAATATGCTTCAATATGTCAAAAAGCGTAATATTTTGGGATGTATTTTACTGTTTTAGCGCTTTGTATACCGATATTTCAAACGAAAGCTCGGTTTCGAGTTTTGTAAGCTTTGTAAGCTTTTCAAAATCGCTTTTCGAGGTCTTCCAGTAATATGGTGTCATGGTGAAAAGATCGAGAATGTCCTCGTCTTCGACAGTGACACTGTATTTGCAGGATTCTTTTCCCACAAAGCAAAAACCGTCGTATTCGCGCGTTTTTTCTTCGTTTTCGTAAGTTTTTTCGTAAACTGCGCTCTTCAGCCCCGAAAGGTGTGTTTTGCCCGGGCCTGCCACAAACATATATCCGCCGCTTTTCAAAACACGTGCGTTTTCGGCATCTCCGACAGGGGCGAATATTGAGATGACGGCATCGAAGCTGTTGTCAAAAAACGGAAGCGAAAATATGCCGCAAACCGAATATAAATTTTTGATGCCCGACATCTGCTTTTCGCTTTTTGCCGCAAGGCGAACCGCTTCTTTTGCAAGGTCAACGCCAAAAAGTTCGGCTTGGGGAAAGCGCTCGCGCAATTTTCGCAGATAATACCCTTCTCCGCAACCTGCATCGAGCAGGCTTGTGGGATCTGTATATTTTTCCACGCTGTCGCAGATCAGCTTTGAAAATCCCGAATAGTAACCCTTTGACAAAAATCTTCTTCGGCAAGCACACATTTCTGCGCTGTCGCCGCTGTCATTTTTGCCCAGGGCAAAATTGACGTAGCCCTCTTTTGCCATATCAAAAGTGTGCCTTTTTGTGCAAACAAGGCTTTTACCCCGCATTTCGAGCACATCTTCGCACACGGGACATTTATATAAAACCGCCATTTTCGTTCCTCCGACGTGATATTTTAATTATTTTAGCATATTTGCACTTTTTTTCATACAGTTATTTTGTGAAATTTCATTTCAAAGCTGTTTTTTTCGCCGCGCTATTGAAATATTTCCGCATTGTGTGTAAAATATATATAAAACAATGAGAAAGGTACGTTTTTTAAATGATAAAAAGATCAAGCGGCGTTCTTATGCCGATATCCTGCCTGGAGGGCGAATATTCCTGCGGAAGTTTCGGAGAGAGCGCAAAATATTTTGTGGATTTTCTTGCCGACTGCGGTTTTTCCTATTGGCAGGTACTTCCCTTTTGCATGGTGGATGAATGCAACTCGCCTTACAAATCCTATTCTGCCTTTGGCGGAAACCCTTATTTCGTAGACCTTGGCGTGCTTCACGAAAAGGGGCTTGTCACAGATTTTGAGCTTGAGCTTTACCGCCAACAAACGCCGTACAGTTGCGAATACACACGCCTTTATCACACCCGTCTCCCTCTGCTTGCCCGCGCATCCGAAAGAGTGGACGCAAAAGAGCGCGAAAAAATAGAAAAATTTATTGCTGCCGACAAATATCTTTTGCAATTCTGCGAATTTATGGCATATAAGGCGGCAAACGACCAAAAAGAATGGACCGAATGGGATAAAAACAAAGAATACGACGAAAACGTTCTTTTTACCTGGAAATTTATTCAGTACGAATTTTTCACCCAGTGGGAAAAGATCAAGGCATACGCCAACGAAAAGGGCATAAAGATCGTGGGGGATATCCCGATCTACGTGGCATATGACAGCAGCGACGTCTGGGCAAACCGCGAAATGTTTTTGCTTGACGAGGACAACATTCCGAAGTGTGTGGCGGGTGTGCCGCCCGACTATTTTTCGGAGGACGGTCAGCTTTGGGGAAATCCCCTTTATGACTGGGAAAAGATGGAAAAGGACGGATTTTCGTGGTGGTGCGACAGAATGGCGCACACCTTCAGACTTTTTGACTGCGTGCGCATCGACCATTTCCGCGGACTTGAATCTTTCTGGAGTATTCCCTACACCGCAAAAAGCGCCAAGGAGGGAAAATGGGTAAAGGGTCCGGGAGAAAAATTCATTGACGCCATAAAAAAGATTGCCGACGGAAAAATGATAATTGCCGAGGATCTCGGCGACATCACCCCCGAAGTACAGGCGCTTGTTGATTACAGCGGTTTCCCGGGGATGCGTGTTTTGCAGTTTGCTTTTCTTTCGGACGAGGACAATCCTCATCTTCCCCACAATTACATCAACAACAGCATCGCCTACACCGGCACCCACGACAACAACACTCTTCTCGGCTATGTTTGGGAGCTGGACGACGAAACAAGAAAAACGCTTCTTGAATACTGCAACTATGACGATCCGTACTGGGACAGATGCTATGACAGTGTTATCCGAACCATGTATGCATCGAACGCAGGGCTTGTGATCATGCCGATACAGGATCTTCTCGGCTACGGCTCGGACACAAGAATGAATATCCCCGGAAAAGCCGACGGAAACTGGAGATATCGCGTAACGAGAGAACAGCTCGACTCTATTGACCGCGAAAAATACAAGCGCCTCAATTTCCTTTACAAAAGATAAAAACCTTCCCAACTCTTATAATAAAAGTTTTGCTCAAGCTTTTTCAAAAGCTTGCGGTGTCAAGAGGCGGCGCCTCTTGTCGCTCTCCGCAGAGAGCGAAATATCCCCTT
>JAFYUZ010000003.1 GCA_017549365.1 Clostridia bacterium | reverse complement strand
TTTAATACAAGTGTTGGTCACCATGCGGATTTAGCTCATTTGGTAGAGCGCGACCTTGCCAAGGTCGAGGTGGCGGGTTCGAGCCCCGTAATCCGCTCCACATGGGAGTTTAGCTCAGCTGGGAGAGCGTCTGCCTTACAAGCAGGATGTCAGCGGTTCGATCCCGTTAACTCCCACCAATACTTGGCTCGGTAGTTCAGTTGGTTAGAACGCCAGCCTGTCACGCTGGAGGTCGTGGGTTCGAGCCCCATCCGAGTCGCCAAAATTCGCAGTAATCGTAAGATTGCTGCTTTTTTGTTTTATTACGCATAATTGTGTAGTAGGCAAAAGCTATACCGAAGAAGATGCGATTCATGAGATTGTCGCTCGTGCAAGTGAGGATATGTTTGCAAAAAGCGAGGCTGTGCAAGAAATACTTGACTCTCTGACCGATGAAGAAAAGCAAACTTTTGTCGGCAAGGTAAAGGAAATTCTCGCACAGTTCAAGCAATGGATAAACGACTTTCTCGGACTTTATAAGTCAGACTCTGAAGAAGCAGAAGCTTTGCGCAAAGCAGCCAATAACATTGACGAACTTATAAAAATGTGGGACGATATGCTCAAAAAGTCGCTGACTGCAAATAAGGCTCTTGAAACTGTGAAAGCACGTGAAAATAAAAACTCCGCCGATAAGGACGGAGTGGTGCAGTATTCATTTCGTGATTCTAAAAGTAGTATGGCAAATGATTTGCTTTTGCCGTATGATGAAGAATTAACCGATATGATAAAGCAAAGAGGCGATTATATAGTGGACAGTTATGAAAAACTAAACTCCATTGTAAATCTTGCTTTTGATATTCCAAACAAAAAGGCAACTGCATATTTCGGAATCATTCCTCAAGAAGTATTAGAGACGATTGAGAACAGAATGCCTAATATGCCAAAAGAAATGGGCGGTGTAATTTTTAAGCCCGGTAAAACATATTCAATCGCGGCAACACTTGACAGCATTCGTCATTTGAAAGATGATAAGAATCTTTCAAGATCGGAAATTGTTGATTATTTGGACAGAATGCCCGACACCATTGTCGAATTTGATTCTGTATCTTTTGATTACTACCGACAAGGCGAAGCAAAAAGTAACGGTTTATTATTCAAAAAAGAGTTTGATGACGGTGTACTTCAAAGTTTTGAAATTGTATCAAACAAAAAAAGAACTCTGAATTTGCACACTGTTTACATGGAAAGCGGAGACTATAAAAAAATGAAGTCTGCTGAAACCATGCTGATGGAAAAACCCTCAGCTCACGTCCAAGACGCTGGCCAGTCAAACTTCAATAATAGTGTACCCAATTCCTCAAAAAAAATCAATGACAAAACTGTAAATAATGATGATGTGCAGTATTCTGATAAGTCTTTTGCAGAGCAAGTGGATGATGTTTTGGCAGGAACATTTGACAGAACGAATGCTGTTTATGTTGGAAAGACACCGAAAATTTTGCAGGATGTCGGATTAAACGGTAACTTGCCTATGCTCACAACTGCAAATCATATAAGAAACTCCAATAAACCAAAGAACACAGCAAAGCATCATCATGGGCTTTCAAGAAATCAAATCAAATCTATTCCTGATAAAATTGCGAATCCTGTTATAATAATGGATGCTCTTGAAGAAAGCAGAAACAGCATTGTGGTTGTGACAGATATGCTTGACAAAGATAATTCTCCGATTGTTGTTTCAGTTAAAACCGACGGTAAGGGTATGTACAATAATGTGGAAATTAAATCCAACTTTTTGACAAGTTATTAAGGAAGGGATGCTTTTTCAAAATTCGTTGAGAAAAATGTAGCGGCAAATACTTTTTTGTATATAAACAAAGAAAAAGCCATAACTCTTGAAACCGAGTCAAGCACATCATGGCTTGAGCAGTTACAGAACTATGACTTCGACACTATTATACGCCAAACGAGAGCAAATGTCAATGACAAAACTGTAAATAATGATGATGTGCAGTTTGCGGATAAGGATTCCGATGAAAGCAAATCGATAAAAGAACAACTGAACAGCAACAAATCAAAGCTTGAAAAAATTGAACCGGTTGCAAGCATAAACACAAGTAAAACATTCGGCAATGCAAGAGATGCATATGATTGGGCAATTCAACAGCTAAAGCAAAGCGGTTACAAAACAGATAGACTGGGATTTGGCACAGTTGTTTTTGATGAAAAAAGACTGAAAAACGGGTTACAGTATATGAGAAATGATGCAGATTATGTTGCATATTCTTTAATTCCAAAAGTCATCAAAAGAGGAGTTGTAATTGGAGAGCATTCAAATCATAAAGATAGAGGATATCGCACAACAACGATAGCAGCACCGATTGAAATCAATAATACGAGAGGCAATATGGCTGTTGTGATACGTTCCGAGGGTAAAAATTATTATAAGCTACATAGAGTATTTATGCCGGATGGAAGTGTTTTGGTGTATAAAAAAGAAAGCATTGCTGGAACGGCGGCAGCTACAAAAAATGTAGTCGACACGCCCACAGACAATGCTTCTAAAAAGAGTGTACCCGATTTCACTGAAAAAAACAATGTACAAAATGTAAATATTGACGATCTCCAAAAATCCGACAAAACCACCGAAACCGACACCGACCTTTTGAAAAGTTTGCTCGATGAGGAAGAATTGCGCAGTCTCAAAGAGCGCGAGGTGCTTTATCAGAACAAGATCAAGCGGCTGTCAGAACAGCTGAAGGCGGAAAAGCAAAAGTCCAAGGGGAAGATCTATGAGCATAACCTCTCGGGAACTGCAGCGCATCTTCTTGAACATTATGGCAGTAAATACAAGAAGTCCGAGCTTGTGAAGGATCTTGACGAGCTGTATGACAGAATGATTGCGCTTCCCGACACTGTCAAGGATTTTGCATACGGAATCGCAAGCAAGGTATATGACGGTATCACCGCAAAGAAGACAGTCGACGAAAATGCCGCATCACTCCTTGCAGAGCTGAAAAAAAGAAGAATAAAGCTTGATTCGGAACAGCTTGCAGAAATCGAAAACAGTCACGGCGACGGTTGGAGGACATTCTTCAGAAACAGAGTGGTGATCGACAACAAAAACGGAACTCCTCTTGACAAGGTCTGGAAAGAGTTGTCGGATACATATCCCGACCGATTTGTGAGCGATATAAGCTCTGCGGACCAGCCGCCACAGCTTCTTGATATCATTGATGATCTGATGAGAGAATCCGAAGTCGAAGAAGTGATCGATGTGGAAAACTTTGCCGAAGATTTTGCCGAAGAGCTATTTGATTCGTTCTGGAATCTTAAACCTTATACAACTGCAGCTGACAAATACGAACAAAAGCTTGCCGAACTTCGCAAAAGTAACATCGAAAAGAGCAAAGTAAGAACCGTGCAAATACGTGAAAAGCTTGCCGAACAAAAGTCACAGGCAAGAAGCGAGAGACGAAAGGCTGACAAAGCCGAAATCCTTGAGAATCTTAAACGTTTTAAGGAATACATCAAGCTTGGGAAAAAGTATGCTCACAGCAAGCATATCGATCCGAATACTCTCAACATGGTCACAAAGTGGCTTCGTGAAAAGGCTGACACCAACTACCAAAAGTTTGACTTTGCAAAGCAAATCGGAAAGGTTTACACCTATATCAAACAAAATCCCGATGTGTTTGTTGTAGACTTATACGAATATCCGTATGCGATTTCGAAAGATATTGTTGCTGAATTTAAGACCGACAAGGGAATGGATTTGTCGGAACAATATTCGTATTATGTATCTTGAAATATTAAGTAATACATGATATATTATAAAGTGATAAATACAATGAAAATCTTTTTCGGAAAGTATGATAGTATCCGTAATTAACCACACAAATTAAACGAGGTATAGCGTATGAATAATAACAGCAAAGCCGCAGTGTTCATTCTTCTCGGTCAGTCAAATGCGGTGGGGCATTCTCTTCCCATGGCAGAAGAAGATAAAATAAGGTTGCCGTTGAAGAATGTTTTTGGCCTTTCAAGAGAGCTGAACCAGTCTTTTTATCACAACGAGCTTTTTTGGAGTGGTTACACAAGCTCGGGTATGAATCTTGCCGAAGAGCAGGACAACACATATTCTGTGGCAAACTGTCTTGCAAAGGCTTGGCAAAATGAGATAGACTGCGGAAATCCGCACAACATTCCCGATCTTTATATCATTCATATCGCCATAGGCGCACAGGGTGTTACAGAAAAGTTTATGTGGAATCCTAACTATGCGAAAAAGCTTGTCCCCGGACCGCTCGGCACTGTTGATATCGCTCTTTATCAGTTGACTGTGCACGTTTTTTCGATGTTAAAAGAAAGCTTTGACAAGCTTGATAAAACTCCCGAAATAATAGGCATACACTGGCGCGGAGGCGAGGAGGAAACAACAGTTGATGCGGCAATTTTGCAAAATGAACTGAAAAAGACATATGAAACTATCTTTGACGGCTTCTATTCTGCCCTCGGCGAAAAGCCAAAAACCATTTTGCACAGAATTGTTTGCCACGAGTGTTGCACCGACAACGATCCTACGGGCAAAAAGCTCGAAAAAATGCACTACATCAACGAAGTTTTTGATTTACTTGCCGCACAAAACGAAAATATCCGTGTTTTTGACGTGCGCAAAGCTCCATATTACGTTCCGAACGTTCGCGGAAACGGAATTTTCAAAGGGGATATGGTGCATTTTACGTCTCAGGTAAACGACTGGGTGGCACGAGAAATATTAAACGATTATCTCAATTCAACCGCAGGTTGAAAAACATCAACCTTTGATTTATTGTTTTGATCTTAGTTTTCTGATATAATCAAATCAGAAAAGGAGATGATATCGTGGAAAACACAAATTGCATTATCAGCGAAAATATCAAAAATTTTCGTAAGAAGTCATCATTGACACAAGAGGATCTGGCACAAAAGCTGGGAGTGACTTTTCAGGCTGTATCAAAATGGGAAAACGGTCAGTCCGCCCCCGATATTATGTTTTTGCCTGAGCTTGCGGAGATTTTTGGTTGTACCATCGACGAATTGTTCTCGCGCAAGGTCGAAAAAAACCAAAATTCCGACGCTTGCGCCGAATTTCCGTGGCAGGATGACGATGTTGTTCGAGGTGTCGTTTGCGTGGGACGGAAAATTTTGCAGGTTCAAAACGAGATAACCGACAAGATCGTTTTTGAAATAAAAGGCGACACAAAAAGTGTTCATAGTGTTTGCAGCATCAATGTTTGCGGAAATGTTTCGGGCGGTTGCAATGCCGGAGACGGGATAAATATTGAAGGCTCGCTTGCAGGCGGATGTAACTGTGGTGACGGAATAAGTGTTGGCGGAGACCTTTTTGGCGGATGCAATTGCGGAGACAGCATAAACGTTGGGCGAGATCTCAACGGCGGCATAAACTGCGGCGGAAATGTAAAGGTAGGCGGAAATGTTGATGCCGAAAAGATCAAAGGCAATGTTGAATGCCGCGATCTTCGTTGCGATCTGATAGAGGGCAATGTTGTTTGTTCAAGCGTTGAATGCAAGCATATCGACGGAAATGTTACTTTCAATAATTAAACAGACTTTGATATAACAAAAGATCCGCAATGATGCGGATTTTTTTGTCGTCTTATATTGAAAATACTACGAATGTATGGTAAAATGAGTTTGTATATCGACAAAACATCCGGCTTTTACAAATTCTGTCATGAACCAATAGATGTGTTCGAAATTTTCTTTGGAAACAGGAGGTGTATATATGATTTTTGTTTCAAAGGAACCTATAAACAAAGGGTGGTCGAGCGACAAAAAATATTGTGTCACTGATAATGATGGCAAAAAATATCTTTTGCGTGTTTCGGATATTTCTCAGCTTGAAACAAAGAAAAGCGAATTTGAAATGATGAAAAAGGTTGCCGCAAAGGGCGTTCCTATGTGTCTTCCTCTTGAATTCGGCACGAACGACGAAGGAGTTTTCTCGGTTCAAAGTTACATTGACGGAGAGGATGCCGAACAGTTGATGGATTCTTTATCCGAAAAAACACAGTATTCCTACGGTCTTGACGCAGGAAAGTATCTGCGCCTTATTCATTCTATTGCTGCACCCGAAAACATCGAGGATTGGGAAAGCCGTTTTAACAGAAAAATTGACGCAAAGATCAAAAAATATACCGAATGTCCGTTGAAATATGAAAACGGTCAGCTATTTATCAATTATATAAACGAAAGCAGACACCTTTTGAAAAACCGTCCGCAATGCTATCAGCACGGTGACTATCATGTGGGAAACATGATGATCGGAAAGGATAAAAAACTTTACGTAATCGATTTTAACCGCAACGATTTCGGAGATCCATGGGAGGAATTCAACCGCATCGTTTGGTGCGCGCAGAGTGCACCGTTTTTTGCCACAGGAATGGTTGACGGATACTTTGATGGTAATGTGCCTCTCGAGTTTTGGCGGTTGCTTGCGCTTTATATCTCAAGCAACACTTTGAGTTCTCTGTATTGGGCAATTCCTTTTGGTCAGGGCGAGATAGACACAATGACAAATCAGGCGAAGGACGTACTTTCTTGGTATGACGGTATGACAAGAGTTGTTCCGACATGGTATAAGGAGAAAAAATGAAAAAGATCAAAACAAACATCTGCATAATCGGAGACACCGCAACCGAATGTATTGCGGCCGACAGCGAAAGAATCGCCTTTGATGGTTTTTCGTTCGTTTGTTGCCGTATCAACGAAGAAATGACGTATAATCTTCACGTCGTCGACGAGGGCAATGTTTCGTACGTTGTGATCGAAAAGGGGCGCGAAAAGTTAGAGATCAGGGCAAACGCCTACATCGACATGACGTCTGATTTTCGCTTTGTCCGCAATGCAGGCTGTGAACACAGACTTTTAAAGGACGAAGAAGGAAAAGAGTATTTCAAGCTTTTGAGCGTTTGCGACTTGTGTGACAAAAACGCCGATCTTCCAAACGGCGCGAAAAAAATGAGTGAATTTTCAAATCTTTTTGTGTTGAAAGGAGAATAAAAAATGAAAAAGACAGTTATTTTATTGTTTGCCTGCGTGGCGATGCTTCTTTGCTCCTGCGCAAAGGTTTCGGTTCCCGGTGGCGGCGAGGTTACGGATGACAATTTGACAGACGGCGATTCCAGCGAGCCTGTGCTTGAATTTTTGCCCTTTGACGAGCGAATGCCCTTCACCTTTTCAAGCGGTGCGGGCGGCTGGGCAACAGAGCTTGTGCTTGCCCCCGACGGAAGCTTTGAAGGACATTTTTTTGACGGCGAACTTGGCGAAAACGACGAGGAAAAATACCCCAACGGCACACGCTACGTTTGCGATTTTATCGGAAGCTTTTACAACATAACAAAAATTTCCGACACCTCCTATTCTTTGCAGATCAAAGATCTTGAATGCGAAAAAGAAGAAGGGGAAGAATGGATCGAGGACGGTGTGCGCTATGTAAGCTCGCTTCCTTATGGCCTTGAGGGCAAGGAATTCGTGTTTTACACTCCCGATGCGCCGTATGCCGAGCTTCCCGAATACGTAAAGCTTTGGGATTACAGATTCTTTGCCGACGATGAAAGACCCGAAAAGCTTGGACTTTATTGTCTTTACAGTGTCACAGGTGAAAACGCTTTCTTTTCATAAGCGCGACCTCATCAGTCACTTCGTGACAGCTTCTCCTGAAAGGAGAAGCCAAAAGCAAAACTTCGGATCATAGTAAGCCTTCTCCTTTCAGGAGAAGGGGGACCGCGTCAGCGGTGGATGAGGTGAAATGAGCAAAGGGAAATATCTCACGCATTATTCTCAAAACTTAAGAAAAAACATGACAAAAGAAGAAAAGCATCTTTGGTATGATTTTTTGAAACATTTACCTGTCACTGTGCACAGGCAAAGAGTGATAGGAAAATATATTGTCGATTTTTTCATCGCGTCCAAAAAAACGGTTGTTGAAATAGACGGCGCTCAACATTTTGAGGGAAAGCACGTAGAGGATGATATTGCCAGAGACAGCTATATGAAAGAGTTGGGTATCAATGTTTTAAGATATACAAACCGCGATATAAACACTAATTTTGAAGGTGTATGTTGCGATATATTAAATAAAATCTGCTTAAGTTACGGAGAGTACAACACAATGACAAATATTCAAAAATTCTTCCTCCGCATCGGACTTCCCGCCGACATGAAGATCGAAAAAAACTTTGAGTTTCTCAAAAAAATCCAGCTTGCCTGCGTAAAGACCATAGCCTACGAAAATCTCGACATTCTCGACGGCAAGCCTTTGTCGCTTGATGCCGACGATCTTTTCGAAAAGATAGTAGTGCAGGGCAGAGGCGGATACTGCTTTGAAGTAAACGGACTTTTGTCGCATATTCTTAAAGAAATGGGCTTTCACGTTGACGATTATTTCGCTCGTTACCTTCGCGGCGAAACCGAAACCCCCATGCGCCGCCACAGAATACTTGCAGTGCAGTGTGACGACGGCAGATTTTTCTGCGATATCGGCATCGGTCAGCCTGCCCCCAGATACCCCGTGAAAATGGAAGAGGGTATACCCCAGCCTCAGTTTGACGAGGTATATAAATTCGAAAAAGACGCCGAATTCGGCTGGATACTCTACGATCTTCACGAGGGACAGTGGAGAAAATTCATTTCCTTTACCGAAGAGATCCAGTATGAGGTGGATTTTGTTCAGCCCTCCTTCTTCTGCGAGGCGCATCCGTCGTCGCCCTTCAACAAAGTTCCGATGATCGCCATCAAGACCGAAAAGGGCAGAAAAACGCTGGATAACCGCACCTTCAAGGTGTTCGAGGACGGCAAGCTTTCGCATATCGAAGAGAATATTTCGGACGAGCGTTTTTATAACGTGCTGAACGAAGAATTTTTTATAAATTACAAAAAATAAAGAGCGAAAAGGTATGCATTTTGCGTACCTTTTTGTATTTTATATTGCTTTTTAAAAAGCTCTGTGATACAATGAAAACAAATATATCCGTGTTTTGGAGGTGCAAAATGAAAGCTTGTATAATCCAGCCGCCCTATTCAAGGGACGTGTCTTTTTCCGACGAATATTTCGATTATAAAATAAAAAAACTCGACGAGTGCGACACATCTGTCGACATCATCGTTTTGCCAGAATACAGCGATGTGCCCTGCGCCACAAAGGATCTTGAAGAAACGCTTTACTATCACAACAAGTATATCGATATCCTTCTTGAAAAGTGTGTTGAAACGGCAAAACGTTGCAACAGCCTTGTTTTTGTAAACGCCCTTTATCCCATAAACGGCAACTACAGAAACACCACCTATTGCTATAACAGAAAAGGCGAGCTTGTGGGAAAATATTTCAAAAAACATCTGCCTCCCCTCGAGCTCGAGACCCTTGCTCTTGATTCTGACTACACCTTCGAATATTCAAAACCCTATGTTCTTGAGCTCGAAGGTCTGCGCTTCGCTTTTCTCACCTGCTACGATTTTTATTTTTACGAGGCTTTTGCCAATATTGCCCGTCAGAATGTGGATATCATCATCGGCTGTTCCTTGCAAAGATCCGACAGCCACGACGCCATCGAGACCATGTGCCGCCATCTTGCCTACAACACCAACGCTTATGTCATCCGCTCGTCGGTAAGCTTTGATGAAAGCTCTGACATCTGCGGCGCCAGCATGGTGGTTTCGCCCTATGGCAAGGTGCTTTGCAATATGAAGGGCAGATTCGGAAGCGAAACCGTGGAGTTTGACCCCAACGATAAATATCTCAAACCCGCAGGCTTTGGCAACCCCGATGCCCCCCACTATGAATATATCGAATACGGCAGAAAGCCCTGGCAATACAGAAATTCGGGCAGCGCAATAATTGCAGGCGAAAAATATTTGCCATACCCCCGTGTTTGTGCCCACCGCGGTTTTTCCACCGTCGCCCCCGAAAACACCATGCCTGCCTTTGGCGCGGCTATCGCCATGGGCGCGGACGAGATCGAATTTGACCTTTGGCCGACATCCGACCGACACATCGTTTCGTGCCACGACCGCACGCTCGACCGAGTCAGCGACGGCGAAGGTCTTATCACCGACCACACCCTCGAATACCTCGAAACGCTCGATTTCGGTTCAAAATTTTCCGAGCGCTTCAAGGGGCTTAAGATCGTGAAATTCGAGGATATCTTAAAAAAATTCTCGGGTCAGACGATATTTAATATCCACATCAAGCCTCTGACCTATGACGACACAGAATACCCCCGCGACGTCATGGAAAAAATCGTTTCGATGGTTCGCGCCTATGATTGTGCAAAGCACTGCTATTTTATGCTCGAAACCGACGTGCAGATAAAGCAGTTTAAGGAATATGCCCCCGACATTCCCGTATGTGTAGGCCATCTTTTTGATAGACCCTACGAGATCGTTGATCGCGCAATTGAATTCGGATGCGAAAAGGTACAGCTTTTCAAGCCTTATTTCAACAAAGAAATGATCGACAAAGCCCACGAGCATGGAATAATCTGCAACGTTTTCTGGTCGGACGATCCTTGCGAAACGGCGGATTTTCTTGATATGAAAATAGACACGATCCTTACAAACGATTACAATCTCATCTCGCAAAGCGTAAAATAAAGGAGTATTTGTTATGACATTTGAGCAGAGAATGAAAAATATGTCGGTCCCCGAGGGGATGATCGACGTGGTGCTTGACACCGATGCTTACAACGAAATAGACGACCAGTTTGCCATAGCGTATCTTCTTAAAAACAAGCAAAAGCTTAATACAAAGGCGATCTACGCCGCACCTTTTCTCAATCCCCGTTCCGAAAGTCCCGCCGACGGCATGGAAAAAAGCTACAACGAAATATTCAAGCTTCTCGATCTGATGAACGAAAACCTGCCTGTTTTCAAAGGCTCGGAAAAATTTATGGACGATGAAAACACCCCCGTTGTCTCTGATGCGGCACGAGATCTTGCCCAAAGAGCAGACGGCTATTCTCCCGAAAAACCCCTTTACGTCGTTGCCATCGGCGCCATAACAAACGTTGCCTCTGCTTTTCTTCTCAATCCCAGAATGGCAGAAAACGCGGTTGTCGTCTGGCTTGGCGGCCACGCACGCCATTATACAAACACGCGTGAATTCAATATGTATCAGGATGTTGCCGCATCCCGCGTTGTGATGTCAAGCGGCGTTCCCTTTGTCCAGCTTCCTTGCATGGGCGTTGTCAGCGCCTTCACCATCTCAAAGCCCGAGATCGAATATTGGCTTCTTAACAAAACGCCCCTTTCGGATTATCTCGGCAAAAATTCAATTGATGCCGCCGAAAGATACGCCCGCGGCACCGCCTGGACAAGATGTATCTGGGACGTCACTGCAATTGCGTGGCTTCTCAATGACAAAAACAAGTTCATGAGCTCGCGTATTGTTCCAACCCACCTTTCGAGCTATGATAATTATTACACCGAATCCCCCGATGCGCGCCCGATGCGCTATATATACGATATCCACCGCGACGCTTTGATGACAGACCTTGTGAAAAAGGTTTGCGAATGAAAGGAAAAAACATGAATAAAACACCTATAACTTTAAAAATTGACGATCCGGCTCCCATTGTGTCGGTTTATTATTCCCACGCAAAACAAAGAACCACCGCCGACGGACGTCCGCTTATAAAGCACTATCCCACATCTTTTCTCAAAGATTTTTGCGATGTCATCGAAAAACGCGGCATCATGGGAAAATTCAGCATTGTGCCCGCCCCCGGAAACTATGGTGACATAGTAAACGGCATCGAGGGCATCACAATGGAAGAAATGCACGAATGGCTCGATATCGCAAAGAGCCGCGTCACTGTGCGGTTTGATATCTGCCCCGAAATGCTCACCCACAACAAAGCGGTGGATCTTGAAAGCGGCAAGGTGCTTGAACTTACCGAGCGCGAGTGGGCAAGCACCCAAAATTTTGGTACCCTCACACCATATATTTCAAAAGCCCTTTCTATTCTCAAGCAGGCGGGCTTTGACTGCACGGGTGTCACATCTCCCTGGGACTTTGGCATTCAGGTCGAAGAAGAGTACGTCAGAGCCATATCTCAGGCAATGTTCGATGTTTACGGCAAAAAGAACGTTTGGTATTTTCTGCGCGCCCTGCGCAACACCCCGGGTGCAAAGCCGTGGGTGGCGTATGATGACGGCGACAGATGCGTTGTTTCTGTTCCTGCCACAACTGACGACGTTTTCTGGCAGACCATCAACTGTGCAAGAACGGATGATGAATACATAAGCGCCGTTGCAGACGAGCTTATCACCGCCGACGGAAAGCGCGGCCAGATAATAGACGTTCTTGAAACGGGCGGATATCCCATAATGATAACCCATTGGCAGTCGCTTTGCTCCAACGGACTTTTCACAGGACTTCGTGCCCTTGACGAGGTTGGAAAAAGAATAAACGAGCACCTTTCCGACAAGGTCGAATGGATGAAGGTAAGCGACCTTATGCGCCTTGTCCTTGCCGACAAATCGGCGTATCCCAAAAGATAAGAGGTGATGGCGTGAATATAATGTCAGATATTGCACCCTTCCGAATGTTTGGAAATCTGTATTTTGTCGGAAGCTCGCGTGTTTCGGTCCACGTTATTAAAACCGAAGAGGGACTTGTGGTCATCGACACGGGCTATCCCGATATGTACGAGCAGATAATCGAAAGTATGAAAGTCATGTCGCTTGATCCTGCCGACATCTGCGCCATCATCCACAGTCACGGCCACATTGACCACACGGGCACCACTCTGCGTCTGAAAGAGATCAGTGGTGCAAAAACATATATTTCCCGTATCGACAACGATATCGTAAACGGCACCCTTGATCTTTCGTGGTGCAAAGAGCTTGGCGTTGAAAACCCGGGCAATTTTGACTGCGACGTATTGATCGACGATGGTGACGAATTTACCTTTGGCACAACAAAAATTCGCTTCAAGTCTGCTCCGGGGCACACTCTCGGCACTCTTGCCATTTTTGCACATCTGTGCGAAAACGGCGAAAAAATCGTTGCCGCCATGCACGGCGGAGCGGGACTGAACACCCTGAACGACGAATATATTGCGGCAAACGGACTTCCGTCGAATCTGCGAGAGATTTTCAGAAAAAGCCTTCACGATCTGTCAACCGAAAGGGTAGACCTTGTTCTCGGTAACCATCCCCAACAGAATGACACGGCAGGAAAACTGCAAAAAGTACTTTCGGGCGAAAAGATCACCGATCGCGGCGAATGGCAGACATTCTTGAAAAATACCGAGCTTTCGCTCGACCGCCTTGAGGCGAGATCATGAAAAACAAATATTTTGAAAAGCTTCTTTTGCTGCTTGCAATAGAGTATAACTGCGACCCATCGGATTTTTTGAAAAAAGAAAACGTCATAACAGAGTCGCTCTTTGACCCTCGTTCGCGCAGATACAGTGACAAAAAGCACTTTTTTCACATGGTTACAACAGGCAAAAACGCCGTGATTACTGCAGATCCCGTTCTTCATCCCTTTCTTTCACAGTTTTCAAAAGACAAGTGCGGACATTTTCTTTTTGAATTCAAAAACATTCTTCCGCTTGATGGCGAGCTGAAAAAACACGGCTATACTCTGTCTGACACTTTCCATATGTTTCTGCCCGAAAAGCGGGTGGAAATGCAAAAAGATCTTGACGTCAGATTTTTCTGCGGCAAGGAGATTTTGCCATTTTATAAAATGAAATGTTTCCCCAACGCCATTCTCGAAAGCTTTTCCGAAAAACGCCCCGACAAAATGGTGGTTTGCGCCTATGACGGAAAAAAGATCATGGGCATGGCAGGCTGTTCGGAGGACGCCTGCGGATGGATGCAGATCGGCATTGATGTTTTCCCCGAGTATCGTTCTATGGGGGTGGGCAGTTATCTTGTCAATATTCTGAAAAACAAGATAGAGGATATGGGAGATATCCCGTTTTACGGCACTTCGATATCAAACTACCATTCGTGGAACATCGCTTTGAATTGCGGATTTTATCCCGCCTGGCTCGAGGTCGGCGCTGTAAAGGTCAAATAAGGAGACTTTAAAATGGACAGAACAAAAATCAAATCAATATGCAGACAAATAAAGTCCCGCATAGATGGTTATCACATCAGAAAATTCGAGGGACACGAAAAGGAGCTTTTTCTGATTTCCGATATATATCCGGGAATCTGGCTTGAGCATGTTTATGATTCTTTAGTTTTTGCAATGCTTGATGAGCGCGGAAAAGCACTTTGCGAAAACGTAATAGAGCTTTTTATAAAAGGTCAGAAAGAGGACGGACAGTTTCCCTGCTACGTGCTTGACAAGTCGAAATGGCGGCGCGATATCAGCCTTGTAGGATATTCCCAGATACAGGAATGTGTGTCGTTTGCCACCCTTTGCCTTGAAACGGTAAGGCTGACGGGCAACACAAAGCTTTTGGAAAAAGCATATTCCGCCTGCCGCGCATACGTTGACTGGCTAAAAAGAAATCGCACAACCCTTGGCACGGGTCTTGTGGAAATGTTTGTCGGTTACGACACGGGACACGACGACAGTGCCCGTCTTGACGGACTTTCGTGCACGGGGAACTATGTGATAAACGGCACAGCGCAAAACGCATCAGTCTTGCCGCCAAACGACAAGGTCGCACCCGTTATTGCCGTGGATATGAACTGCAATTTCTATGCAAATCTCATTTCTCTTTCAGAAATGGCGCGGCTGCTCGGTAAAGAAGACGAGGCAAAAGAGTGGAAAAATATGGCAAAGCAGGTGAAAGAGCGGATTTTCGAGTGTTGCTTTGACAAAGAGGATGCTTTCTTTTACGACGTTGACAAAAACGGAAACAAAAGAAAGATACGCTCCTGCACGCTCTATCACCTTTTTATGGAGCATCTGCTCGACAAAGTCGAGGATGCACAGCTTATCGACGAGATAAAGCGCCGATATCTTAAGAATCCCGACGAATTTTTCACACCATTCCCGTATCCTTCAATGTCGATCGCTCAAAGCAGGGACAGACACCATTCTCCCTCAAATTGCTGGGGATATTTCTCCCAGGGGCTTATTGCTCTGCGTTGCACACGCTGGATGGACGATTATGAAATGTCGGAAGAATTGGATATTATCTGCGAAAAATGGCTTTCGGCGTGGACCGAATGCTTTGACACCTTTAAGCTCGGTCAGGAGCTCGATCCCATAACTGGCAAACCGTCCCCCTCGTCCGAATGGTATTCAAGCACCATGCTTTTTTACCTTTACGCCGCAAAAAGATTGGGAATTGATGTGTAATTTATAAATTTCTTGACAATTCGGTTACAATCGTTTATAATCTAACTATATAATTTTTGGAGGAAAAACAATGAGCAAAACAGTTCAGGATATTATCAACATCATAAAAGAAAACGACATCAAGATGGTCGATTTCAAAATGGTGGATATCAACGGTCAGTACCGCCACGTAACTATCCCTGCAGGCAATTTTTCGGAATCCACAATAAAAAACGGCATCGGATTTGATGCTTCCAACTACGGTTATGCCGTTGTCGAAAAGAGCGACATGGTATTTATCCCCGATCCCGACACAGCGCAGATCGATCCTTTCTGCCAGATCCCCACTCTTTCGATGACAGGCAACGCCATGATTATCGACAACCCCGAAAACAGACCCCTTCCTCAGTATCCCAGAAACATCGTCCTTGCCGCAGAACAGTATATGAGAGATTGCGGTATTGCCGACGAAATGTACATTCTCCCCGAATTCGAATTTTATCTTTTCGATAACGTTGCATGGGAAGTACAGCCCAATTCGGTGGGCTTTTCGATCGACGCCGTACAGGCTCACTGGAACAGCGGCGTAGAAGGCTCGGGCAACGTCGTTGCAAAGCAGAAGAACTACCACATCGCCAAGCCCTTTGACGTTTCGTACGAGGCAAGAAGCGAAATGTGCATGCTCATGGAAGAAGCAGGCATCAAGCTCAACTATCACCACCCCGAAGTAGGTGCGGCAGGTCAGTTTGAGATCGAACCCCACCTGGGCATCATGTCTCAGATGGCAGACGCCACAATGAACATCAAGTACATCATCCACAACGTTGCAAGAAAGTATGGCCTTTCGGCAACCTTTATGCCCAAGCCCGTTGCAGGCGAGGCAGGAAACGGCATGCACGTTCACATGCTTCTTATGAAGGACGGCGAGCCTGTTTTCTCGGATGACAACGGATACTCCAACCTCAGCCGCGAAGCTCATTACTTCATGGGCGGACTTTTGAAGCACATTGCTTCTCTTTGCGCGCTCACCAACCCCAGCACCAACTCCTTCAAGCGCCTTGTGCCCGGTTTTGAAGCACCTGTTACAGTAGGTTACGCAACCTCCAACAGAAGCGCCGTTATCAGAATCCCCGCATACGCCAAGGAAAAGAATCTCAGAAGATTCGAGCTTCGCAACCCCGATGCCACATGTAATCCTTACTTCTGCTATGCCGCCATCCTTATGGCAGGTATCGACGGTATCAAGAACAAGATCGATCCCCACGAAAACGGCTGGGGTCCTTACGACTTCAACCTTTACAAGCTTTCGGACGAAGAAAAGGCAAAGCTTTCCCACCTTCCCGTATCGCTTGACGAAGCTCTTGATGCGCTCGAGGCAGATCACGATTACCTCACCGCAGGCGGTGTTTTCCCCGAGCACATGCTCGAAAAATTCATTGCAACCAAGCGCGCAGAATGCCGCGAGCTTGCCGCAATTCCTCACCCTGCAGAATTTGATAAGTATTACAACCTTTAATAAGCTTACCGCACGGATTTTCTTCCGTGCGGTATTGTTTTTTTGCGAATAAAATGCTATAATGAGTTTAATCGTGAAACGATTAAACTCAGCGATATAAATTCCTGACGGAATTTGCGATATATACTGCGTATGCGATATATCTAAAGATGCGATATGTCCCTTCGGGACGAGAAAAGGAATTTATATCATATCGCAACCGAATGACATGAGGTTATATCGCATTTGAACGAAGTGAAAATATATCGCACGAGCGTAAGCGAGTATATCGCTAAAAGCATGGCATCTAAATTGTTCACTGATTCCATAATCATTTTAGTTGGTAAGCTTTTGGATATAGCATAGCGTTTTCCCTTGTATCGCCGAATCCATACAAAAAGCGCCTTAAAAAACGTTTAAACAAGAAGGAAAAATAACATGGAAGCACAAGTCTATTACGAGTATTACAGTTTCAACGGTGCGGACTTTTTCACGTTGGTGCTCAAACCTGACAAGGTGGGCAAATTTCCCGTTGTGGTCACACGCTCGCCTTATGTGGGCAATACAACGGAAAAAACCGAAGAAGAGCTTGCGCAACAGTTTAAAAACAGTAATATCGGCTGGGCAGAAAACGGATATGCCATTGTGTTCCAGCATTGCCGAGGCCAGGGAAAAAGCACGGGCGATTTTGTACCGTACATACACGAGCGGGAAGACGGAATTCGCTTGAGAGAGTGGATACGAAAACAGTCTTTTTACAACGGCACGCTTCTTTTGTACGGAGGAAGCTATACGGCATCTCTTCATTACAGCACAGCTCCCTTTGAAGAGGATATAAAAGGTGCCGTGTTTAACGTTCAGGACAGCGAAAGATACCGCCTGTGGTATCGAAACGGAAATATGCGAAGAGGTCATGCAAACTGGCATTTCAACCTTTACAAGGCAAAATCCGATCTCAAAAAGGTCCATACGCCCGACTCCTTTTCCGAATTACCCATAAAAAATTTGTCCGAAAGAGTTTTGGGCGAGCGAGCAGAGGATTTTGAACAGATGCTTTCTGCCCCCGACTTTGACCATCCTTTCTGGAAAACCCGTTTTGGCGGTGCAGAAGCAAGAGGCGCCGTTTCAGAAGCAAACATTCCTGTTTTGCTCACCACAGGGTACAACGATTATTATGTGGGCGGAATGTTTAGAATGTGGGACGAATTAAACGCACAAACAAAAAGCAAAAGCGCGTTTCTGGTTTCGCCGTATAATCACGGAGATACCTATTATAAAGAAAACGGAATATGCTTTTCGGATGGCTCGTGTATAGAACATTTTGGTGCCGATTATCGTATCAAATGGTTTGACTCAATAATCAAAAATGAAAAACCGTTTGTAAAAACAGGCAAGATAACCTATTACCGAACCTTTGAAAACCGCTGGGAAACAGATTTTTATTCCGACATGCCCAAAGAAATGAGCATTCCTTTGGGAGAGACAGAGAAAACCTTTGTGTACAACCCAAAAACTCCTGCCGCGTTTAACCCCGAAGGCTGCTTTATGAACGAGCCTGCCCCAAGGGACGACGTTGTCAGTATATACACAAAGCCCTTCAAAACAGATGCCTTTGTCAAGGGAAGAATGAAAATGAAATTGACTGTTGTTTCCGATTGCGAGGATACCTCGTTTTACGTGATGATAGGAATATGCACAAAAGACGGGGACTATTCTTTAAGACACGACATCACTTCGCTGATCTATCAAAAAGGAAACTATACCCCCGGCAGCAAAGTTTCTTTGGATCTTGTTTTTGATGAGTACGCTTTTAAAATAAAAGAAGGACAAAAATTAAGAATCGACATCGCCTCAACCGACAAAAACACATACGTGTGTCACAGTAATATAAAAGGCGACTACTGCAGTATAGAAAACTGCAAAACAGCCAACAACAAGGTGTTTTTGGCAGAGTCTTGCTTGATCTTGCCGATAGAGGACATTTGAATTATGCAGATCTTATCTGGGAAAAATTACATTCTCTCGGAATCTGAAACGGGGTTGATATAAAATGATCTATAAGAAAATCTATCTCGATAAAACCGACGAAAACGTGTATCTCGAGGCGTACATTGCCGATAAAGTAGGCGGCTTTGTCCGCAATGCCATACTTGTGATCCCGGGAGGCGGATATTTGAAAATTTGCTCCGAAAGAGAAGGCGAACCGATTGCAATGGCGTTTATGCCTTATGGATATAATGCTTTCGTTTTGCATTATTCTGCGGGCAAAAAATCTTTTCCCGCACACCTTATCGAAGCATCTTTGGCAATAAAGCATATAAGAGATAATGCAAAAGAATATGGCATCAACCCCGAAAAAGTCTTTGCCGTCGGTTTTTCGGCGGGCGGACATCTTGCCGCATCCCTCGGAACAATGTGGGACAGAAGCGAAATCTATGATTCGATAGATATGCCATACGGATACAACAAGCCAAGCGGAACGATGCTTGTCTATCCTGTGATCTCGGCGCAATATCACAAGATCTCGTTTGACAATCTCTTTATGGGAGAAAAGGTGTCTGACGAAAAGCTTAAAGCGTGCAGTATCGAAAACTGCGTAAGCGAAAATTCCTCCCCCGCATACATAGTGCATACGTCCAACGATGAAATTGTTGATGTAAGAAATTCTCTGGCGCTTGCAAACGCGCTGGCGGAAAAACAAATAAAATTTGAAATGCATATATACCCCGACGCCCCTCACGGTTCGGCTCTCGGAAATGAAATAACAAAATGCGGAGTCGAAAAATGGTGTAATCCGTCCATCTCAAAGTGGATAGAAAACGCGGTCGCCTGGGCAAATAGCCTGTAAAAAACAGTAAACGTCATCGCCGATTTCGGGCATCTTTGTATGATGAATTTACTATGTAAATTCATCGCGATATAAATTCCTGCGGAATTTGCGATATACCTTGCGGTGCGATATATTACTTCGTAATACGATATGTCCCTGCGGGACGCGATAAAAGGAATTTAAATCATATCCCACGAACGAAGTGAGGATATTGCGAAAATATTGAAATGATGAATTCACTATGTGAATTCATCGGCGATATAAATTCCTTGGGGAATTTGCGATATATCCTTGCGGATACGATATATTACTTCGTAATACGATATGTCCCTGCGGGACGCGATAAAATGAATTTGTATCATATCCCACGAACGAAGTGAGGATATTGCCATAGGGATTTGCATCAAAACCATATGTGTCGCAACCATAAAAAACATTGTCATCAGGATTATACAGTCTTTATATAAAGATTGTCGAAAGAATAATACAAAAAAGGAAAAATAAAATGCAAAATATGATACACCGTTTTTCTATATTGGTAAACTGTAATTTAAGTGATGAAAATTCAGTTACGGACAGACAACAGGATTTTGAACAGTTTTATGAAGATAATGGATTTATTATTTTTCCTGACAACTATACGGAATGCAGAGAGGCAATCAGATTAGTTATTAATTGTCACGGAGCAGGTGGAACTGTTACAACAGATGATTCGCAAGTTGAACATCAGGCTCTTACACAATATCTTGTAGCAAATGGTTATGCAGTTATGGATGTAAATGGATTGCCACTTGAGTATGCAAACAAGAATGGAATTGATATTCGTAATAATATAGGCAGTCCAATTGCTATCAGAAGTTATGTTAAAGCATATCATCACTGTATGGATCGCTTTAATCTAAAACCGCAAGTTTTTGTTCACGGTGGCTCCATGGGAGGAATAAGCAGTACAAATCTCGTTTTAAGCGGAATGATTCCCGTAATAGCACATTCTGCGTTTTGTCCGGTACTTGATACATATAACCAAATTTTTTTGCATCCTTGGAGTGATGGTTTGCCCAAAATAGCATTGGGAAAAATTTACGGATTAGATACAGATTTATCAGGTGAATACATTTATGATGAGAAAAAAATATCGGGGTATAATCCGGTAAAAAACAAGCGGGCAGAAGTTTATCCTGTTCCGGTAAAATTTTGGCATTGCATAGATGATGGTACCGTTTCCTATGGAATCACAAAGAAATTTGTTGATTTGATTAAGGAGAATGGTGGAGTTGCTGATCTTCGAACGTTTCCGTATGGCGGGCACGAACCTCAATTGGTTGGGAAAATCATTGAGAAACCCTGTGGCATTAGTGTGTTTCAGGGCGAACAAATAGAAATAAAACCTGCTGTAGAGGAAGTGTTTATTTGGATAAGAAATTTCACTTGAGAAGGCATTCGGATTATACAGTCCTTATATGATGAATTCACTACATGAATTCATGGCGATATAAATTCCTTGCGGAATTTACGATATATCCTTGCGGATGCGATATATTACTTCGTAATACGATATGTCCCTGCGGGACGCGATATATCCCTTCGGGATGCGATATG
>JAFYUZ010000067.1 GCA_017549365.1 Clostridia bacterium | reverse complement strand
GCAACAAAGTCGCCAAAAAACACGAATTTTATTTTTAATTTTTATTGTTTTGATGTTTTGCAACAGACTGAAAGCCCGTAAACACGGGCTTTTTTATTTTTGTTATTGCATTGGATGCGATACTGTGGTATAATCGTTCCGACACGTTATAATTTTCAGTTTTACCATTGTACCCCAAGGAGGGTTTTTACTCGTATGAGAGCAAATCCGGAAAAAATGTATGCCACTATGAAACCGTGGAAGCTTTTTATTGTTGTGGCGCTTCCTGGAATGATAAGCATGTTTGCCATGTCGATATACAGCATTATCGAAGGTATATTTATCGGGCACACACTTGGCGAGGGAGCTTTTGCGGCGGTAAATATTGCAATGCCCCTTGTCATGATAAACTTTTCGCTTGCCGACCTTGTGGGGGTTGGAGCGTCAGCCCCCATTTCGATCGCACTTGGCAGGAAAGACCACGATGCCGCCAACAATATTTTTTCGTATTCGATACTGATGATATTTCTCGTATCGGTTTTTATGGGAAGTATCATGTTTTTTGCGGCAACCCCGCTGTCACGCATGATGGGTGCCGACAACGAACTGCTTGACACGGCGGTCAGATACCTTCGCACCTACGCCCTTTGCAGTCCCCTCACCACCGTGTTTTTTGCCATGGACAACTATCTGCGTATAAGCGGATATGTGAAAACCAGCATGGTAATAAATGTTTGCTCAAACGTTTTTACCATTCTTCTGCTTTCGCTCTTTCTTTTTGTTTTCGACATGGACATTGTCGGATCGGCTCTTGCAACCTGCATTTCTATGTGCACCTGCTCTTTTGTGGCAATAATTCCTTTTATCCGCAAGAAAACAATCCTGCGCTTTGTAAAACCAAAATTCAGTCTTGCCGTGACAAAGCAGATCTGCGCCTGCGGAACGCCTGTTTTTCTCAACAACATTTCGGGGCGTGTAACTTCGATACTGATGAACATTTCGCTTATGACGCTGGGTGAAAAATACCTTGGCATCGGAGGCGGAACAACAGCAGTGGCGGTGTATGCCGTTCTTATGTATGCCAGCGATTTTTGTTGGCCTTTGCTTTACGGTATTGCCGATTCGCTTGCCCCTGCCATAGGCTACAACTGGGGTGCCGAAAACTTCTCGAGAGTGAAAAAGATTGTCGGATGTGCATATACAAGCACCCTTGCAATAGGGCTTGTTTCGACCTCGCTTCTCTTCTTTTTCCCCGATTTCATAGCCTCGCTTTTTGCCGATTCAAAGGATGTGCGACTTCTTGAAATCTCATCCCGCGCCATAAAGCTTTTCTGTTTTGCATACCTTTTCAGATGGTTTGCGGTTACGACCCAAAGCTTTTTCTCGGCGATAGAAAAGCCGCTTTTTGCCACGATAATGTCGGTTTCGGTGGCTTTCGTTTTTCCTGTTCTTTTGCTCGGAGCGTGCTGGCACTTTGGACTTGACGCCATATGGGCAAATTTTGTCGGAGTAAACTTTCTTGCGGCAATAGTCGGAGTTTGTCTTTTGTCATTCATTCTGCGCGAGATAAAACGACGGGAAACGGCAAAAAAGGAACGGCTGAAACAGGACGAAACAATATAAGATCAAACATAAAGAACGCGGTTTTCGCTTTTGAAAACCGCGTTTTTGTTTTTATTCCGAAAACATTGGTGTTGAAAGGTATCTGTCGCCCGTGTCGGGAAAGAGCACCACAATGTTTTTGTTCTCGTTCTCAGGGCGTTTTGCAAGCTCTATTGCCGCCCAAAGAGCAGCCCCCGACGAGATGCCGACAAGTATTCCCTCGCAGCGTCCCACACTTTTTCCGCACGAAAACGCATCCTCATCCGTCACTGTTATGATCTCGTCGTAAACGGTGGTGTCAAGCACCTCGGGAACAAAGCCTGCGCCTATTCCCTGTATGCCGTGGGCGCCCGCAACACCCTTTGAAAGAAAAGGAGACGATGCAGGCTCTACACCCACCACATGAATGGTATGATCTTTTGATTTGAGATATGCGCCCGTTCCGGTGATCGTTCCGCCGGTTCCGACACCTGCAACGAAAACATCTACCTTTCCGTCGCAATCCTCGTATATTTCAGGCCCTGTTGTATCGAAATGCGCCTTTGAATTTGCGGGATTTACAAACTGTCCTGCCACAAAGCTACCGGGAAGCTCTTCACTCAGTTGTTTTGCCTTTTCGATTGCACCTTTCATTCCCAATTTGCCGTCTGTGAGAACAAGCTCTGCTCCATAGGCTTTTATAAGCTGACGGCGCTCAACCGACATGGTATCGGGCATTACGATGATGATGCGATATCCCCTCGCCGCCGCAACCGATGCAAGACCGATGCCTGTATTTCCCGAAGTGGGCTCAATGATGACAGAATCGGGCTTTAATTTGCCCGAAGCTTGCGCATCGTCTATCATAGCCTTTGCCACGCGGTCCTTAACCGAACCTGCGGGATTGAAATATTCAAGCTTTGCAAAAATTTTTGCCTTGAGACCGAGATTTTTTTCGATATTTGTAAGCTCGAGCAGAGGCGTTTTGCCGATAAGCTGATCTGCCGAGGTGTATATTTTGCTCATTGCATTTTCTCCTTGTGTGATACTGAACTTGGTTGTCATACATACATTATACCTTCTTTTTTTAACCTTTCAATAGAAAGATTAAAATTTTTACAAAAAGAAAGAGCCGAGGGGGTCGGCTCTTTAAAACGAGATAATATCAATAATTGACCTTTCTATCTTCGCCCGCACCGATTCTGGTACAATAAATCATTCTTTCATCTCTGTCAATTGTGACAATGTCGAATGAAGTTTCCGTATCAGTACCGGGTGTTCTCTCGGGGGCGTCACCGTAATTTGCGGCAGCACCGGCAGAAAGAGTCGTTATGAGCGGGCAGGCCATCGTTGTTGTATCAATAGTGTCCTGATGAATATGACCGGTAAACATTGCAATTATCTCACCCTTTGCATCAGAAAAATCAACAGAGATTTCGCTGTTGGTCCAGCCATCCGATCCTTTGGTATAGCTGCCATTAAACGATGATTTTTTACAATATGCGTTAATTATGCCCACAAGCTGATTATGATCGACAGTATAAGCATAAGGATGTTCTATTATGCCTTCGTACAACACCTTGGGAGGAACGTGTGCTACGATCACCGCGCCATACCCCTCGGGCATATCCAGGGCAACGTCTGCAAACCACGTAAGCTGTTCCTGACCATAGCAGGAAGTATCAAAACGATCATTCACAGCCCATCCGTGTTTATCAATAGAGTAATCTCCGCCAAATTGCGAGTTAAGGATAATAAAGCGTGTTTTGTGAACAGGGTTATCTATATAGTAATACGAGCCTTGGTCAGAAAACACCCTGCGAGGATCGAGAGACTGCGTTCTGAAAAATTCGTGCCACAAACGCTCAGGAGACAATTGGTGTTTGTAATAACCGGTCGAATCTCCCCAAGTACCATCGTGATTTCCAACTGCCATAAGGAGTCTGTCGGTTCCCCAAAGAGGAGAAAGATGCTCTGAAACCATTTTCAGAGACTCAAGGTATTCTTCCTCTGTATTACGGGAAGCGCGAGTGTTTATATCCCCGCTGATGACAGCATACGGAATGTCACAATTATTCATTATTTTTGCCATCAGTTTTCCGATATCGTTCGTAGTTCCGTTTTCATTATCGGGAATATGCGTGTCCGAAGCCCAAACAAAAGAGATACAATTTTTGCCACCTGCCGATTGCAGCATATTTACAACCGATGTCTTTGTTGCAATCATTTTTTCCCAGTACGACGGTATTGCAACATTGTAAATAGTAGAAATATCCGTGGAATTGTTACGACCGACATTGTTGTTTTGCTCAAGCATCCCGACAATCTCTTTTTCTGATTGTTGCTGATATTCTTCATTTTCTCGAGCCATGTGGAACAAATCAAGCAAAGCGACAAAGATTATCAAAAGACAGATGAACAACAATCCAAAAACAACAATAAAACGTCGCGTGTTAGGTGACATTTTTATGTTTTTTCGTTTTTTATTGCTATCGTGCCCGCTTTTTCTTTTATCAACCGAGGAAGGTGCAATAAAACTACCTTCCACAAGCTTATAATCATCGCCAAAGGTATAAGTTCCCCTTTCGACTATACCGTTTGACATTTCGCGGTGAACTATATGCACGCCTTTTACGGCTTTTCCTCCTTTGCCAATATAATAAATGTCATTGCCGTCTTTGACAATACCCTCGTGTTTCGGAAGATCGTTGACGTAGTATATCAACTCTCCGTTTTCAAAAACAAGACCGTTTTTCATAGATTCTCCTAACCTGATAACAATACAAAAAATTATTTAAGTTACAAATTATCTACATTTTACACGATAATTTACGTTTTGTCAATTACTGTTAACAATTATTTATTTAAACTTTAATAACATTGAACAATTATTGAACATTTTAATACTAAAATCGCGAAATGCTATGGCAAAATACAAGAAAAATCCGAAAATAATTCTATATTTTATGCATCTGTTTCAAATCTTTTTGCTTTTGCAAATCCGATGAAACTTCATAAAATGCATTTACATATCGGTAATTTTTTATCAACAATTCGTACCGTGAAAATTCATTGTGAATTGTCAATTTTGTTATTTACTACGTTTTTTGAGCATTTTGTTAATATTACAAAAAGCAAAAACGAACTTTCAGTTAACAAAAATCCTCGGTTTAAAAACAAAGAATAGCACAAAAGCGTTCTTTTTTGTCCCTTTTGAAACTCAACGTAATCGCCTCATATTCTTCACTTTGTCCGCGATTTGTTCGGAAATATAAATTTCTTAATAATTCAGCTATAAATTATTTCAAAAGCATTGACACGTAAATGATCTTGTGATATAATATAATAGGTTTATAAGTGGTATTATGGCTAATTTCATTTGACTTGTTTGAAAAGTGTCGTTTTTCGCATCATTTCTCCGCGAATTTTGTCTAATAAATCACAAAAACGCGCATTGCGTTCTGCCAAATAGGCAAAAACGCATTTTTTCACAACAATTCCGCTTATTAAAAAATTATGACGAACAAAAACAACAATCCCGCAACAGGAAGGAATTGCAGATAATGTACCGTTTTTTCAAGAGATTTTCAGACGTTTTTATCTCTGTTATTGCTCTTATATTGTTCTCCCCTCTTCTGCTTTTGGTCGCAATACTGATAAAGATCGAATCCAAAGGTCCCGCAATCTTCAAGCAACAGCGCATCGGTCGCGGAGAAAAAGTGTTTGACATTTACAAATTCCGTTCGATGTGTGTGGGCGCCGAAAAAATGGGCAGCGGTCAGTACAGCTTTAAAGGCGATCCGAGAGTTACGAAAATCGGCAGGATAATCCGCAAATTAAGTATTGATGAGCTTCCCCAGCTCTTGAACATATTAAAAGGCGACATGAGTCTTATCGGTCCGCGTCCCGTGCTGACATACCACCCCTGGGACATTTCCGAATACACCGACGAACAGAAAAAACGTTTTTTGGTAAGACCGGGTGTTACGGGACTTGCACAGGTAAATGGGCGCAAGACTCTCGAATGGACCGAAAGAATAAAATACGACGTATACTACACGGAACACATGTCGCTGTTCTTAGATATCAAAATTTTCTTTAAGACTATAATAAAAATTGTCTGTGCTTCAAACAACGAAAACACAAAGGAAACTGTTGCAAAACCGGCACAGAGTAAGGTGATAAACGATGCTGAAACTGATGTACATAACAAATAGACCCGACGTTGCCGGCGTTGCCGACAAAAGCGGAGTCGACAGAATTATGATCGACCTTGAAAAGCTCGGCAAAGAAACGAGACAGCAGGGGTGGAATTCAATTATTTCCGATCACAACTTTGACGATATTCCAAAGGTGAAAAAAGAACTGAAATCCGCAGATCTTCTCGTCAGAATAAACCCGATGAACGTAAACACAAAAAAAGAAATCGATGATGCCATTTCTTTGGGCGCCGACATGCTGATGCTTCCGTATTTCAAAACCGCGGACGAGGTGAGCTCTTTCATCTCTATGGTCGGCAAAAGGGTGCGTACCAGTCTTTTGCTTGAAACAAAGGAAGCTGTTGACAACATTGACGAAATTCTTTCTGTTTCGGACATTGAAGAAGTTCACATCGGTCTTAACGACCTTTCTCATTCGTACAATGCGAATTTCCTGTTTCAGATGTTCCCCATGGGCATGGTCGATCATATAGTTGAAAAATTGAAAGCCCACGGAATAAACAATTACGGAATCGGCGGAATTGCAAGACTTAACCATGGGCTTGTTCCCGCAGAGGACGTTATTGCAGAGCACTATCGTCTCGGTTCGAAATGCGCTATTCTTTCAAGAGCTTTTTGCAACGCCGACAAGATCGACGACGTCTGTGAGATCGAAAAGCTTTTTACATACGAGATCAAAAGGATACGCGATCTCGAACAGGAGGTTGCGCAGTTTGACAGTGCCACCTTTGAGTATTGCAGACAAAGATTCAATTCGAAAGTACAGTCTGTTGCAGAAGAGCTGAACAGCCAAAAGGTGCTGGGCTGACAATCCGAAACATCGCACACCAAATCATTTTTCAGAAAGGGGTATGACATGAAGTTTTTGTTGACCGCGACAGTGCAAAGTCACATTTGCCAGTTTCATATGCCGCTCATCAGAATGCTGAAGGAACAAGGGCACGAGATTCACGTTGCCGCGAAATACAATCTTGACGTAAAGCCGGGACTTTCTTTGGGAAAAGTCGACAAGGTATTCAACATTCCCTTCAGCCGCTCTCCTTTCTCCTCCGACAACATAAAAGCATACAAGCAACTGAAAAAGATCATAATCGAGAACGGCTATGACGTGATACACTGCAATACCCCCATGGGCGCAGTTGTAACAAGGCTTGCAAGCAAAAACAAAAAAACAAAAATTATATACACTGCCCACGGATTTCATTTTTACAAAGGCGCTCCCATAAAGAATTGGCTGATGTACTATCCTGTTGAATGGATGCTTGCCCACAAGACAGATCTTCTGATCTGCATAAACCGCGAAGACTATGCCTTTGCATCAAAGCATCTGCATGCAAAAAAGGTTGCGTACGTTCATGGAGTCGGGTTTGACAAAAAGCGCTTTGACGACAGTGTTTCAAAAGAAGCGGCAAAAAAAGAGCTGGGTATAACCCCCGACAAAACGGTTCTTTTATCTGTTGGCGATATCAACAAGAGAAAAAATCATAAAGTTTTGATCCGGGTCCTTGCCGAGATCAAAGATTTAAACGTTCACCTGTTTATTGCGGGATGGGATCAGCTTGACGGAGCAATGGCAAAACTTGCCGACGAGCTTGGCGTTTCTGATATGGTAACATTTCTTGGTTACACAAGACAACTGTCGCAATATTTCAGCGCGGCGGATATGTTTCTTTTCCCATCTCTTCAAGAAGGCCTGCCGATAGCTTTGATCGAAGCCATGTCACGAGGCTTGCCCGTCGTTGCAACAAACATACGAGGAACCTGCGATCTGATAGCAGACGGCGACGGAGGATATCTTCTTGACACCGACGACCACAAGGGTTTTGCAGACAAGGTAAGAAGCCTGACTTCATCAGAGCATACACGAAAGATTTTTGGTGAAAGAAACAAAAACGAAGCTTTGAAATACGAAGTCGAGCCCGTAATCGGAGAAATAGAATTGCTATACAAAGCACTGTTGCAAGGAAGTGAAAATATTGAGGATTCTGCAGGTTGTAACTGATATACGCATTGCCAACGGCATCATGAGCGTAGTGCTCAATTACTTCGGTCAGATGCCCGAAAATATAAAATTCGACGTGGTCTACTTCAAAGATTTTCCCGACGACAGAAAATCAGACATAGAAGCTTTGGGCGGAAGAGTTTTTAAGCTCAGCCGTCCGGGTATTAAAAGTTTTTTCAAGTGCGATTGGGACGAATTCTTAAAAGAGCATGAAGGCGAATACGAGGCAATACACATTCATGCACCTCACCTTGCCTGCATGATAGTGCCAAAGGCGAAAAAATACGGCATCAAAAAGATAGCCGTACATTGTCATTCGACCAGATATTCTTTGTTCAAATCCAATGAAACGCGAAACCGCATATTAAGTGCACCCGTGAAGCACATGAAACTGCAACGAATCGGTTGCGGGAAAGCTGCAGGGGAATTTTGGTTTGGAAAGAACAACTTCAAAGTATTGCCAAACGGGATTGATTGCGATAAATTCAGATTTGACAGCAAAATCAGGGAATCCAAAAGAGCAGAACTTGATATAAACGACAAACTGGTTGTCGGACATATCGGACACGCACACCCACCTGAAAAAAACCATAAATTTCTGATTAAAGTCTTTTCCGAAATTCAGAAATCAAACCCCGAATCGGTTCTTTTATGCATCGGAACAGATGCAACCGACGAATTGCAAAATCTTGCATCCTCGCTGGGGGTTTTGGACAAGATAATGTTTCTCGGTCAGCGAAAAGACGTTAATGAGTTGCTTATGGCAACAGACATCTTCGTATTTCCTTCGATTCACGAAGGCTTGCCAATGTCTGTTCTCGAAGCCCAGGCGGCAGGGTTGCCGGTTGTCATGTCTGACAGCGTAACAAACGAAGTATGCTGTACCGACAAGATCATCACCCTTCCCCTCACCCTTTCCGAAACAGAATGGGCAAAAACTTCGCTTGAATATGCATCGCTCGGTCTTTCGGACACATACGAGCAAATGATAAAATCCGGATGGGATATCAAATCCACGTCAAAAACACTTATCAACTACTACGAAACGGGAGTATGGAAAGATGAATAACGAACCAAAACGAATACTTCTCGTTTTCGGCAGACTTAACCGCGGCGGCGCAGAAACGCTTGCCATGAATATCTACAGAAAGATCGACAGAAGCAGGGTCCAATTCGATTTTATCGTTCACACAAACGAGAAATGCGACTACGATGATGATGTGACTTCGCTTGGCGGACAGATCTATCGTTTCCCCAGATACAACGTTAAAAACCATTTTAAATACAGAAAATGCTGGACAAACTTTTTCAAAAGTCATCCCGAATACAAGGTTATCCACGCTCACATGACAGGACCCGCAAGCGTCTTTTTGCCGATTGCAAAGAAATTCGGATTATTCACCATTTCCCACAGCCACATAGCAAAATCACAAAGCGGGCTGAGGCAAAAGGTAATTGACCTTTACCGTTTCCCGTTGAAGCACGTTTCTGACCACATGTTTGCCTGTTCTCATATTGCAGGACAGTGGATGTTTGGAAAAGACGTTGCCAAACGCGCAAACTATTCTTTGTTAAAAAACGGAGTTGACGCAAAATCTTTTGCTTACAGTGAGGAAAAACGAAAAAAGATACGCGACGAATTCGGTCTTGAAGACAGATTTGTGCTCGGAAGCGTTGCTCGTTTCCACAAACAAAAAAATCATGAATTCATGATCCGTATACTCAATGAAATCACAAAAACCGTCCCCGAAGCCACTCTGCTACTTGTGGGCAACGGCGAACTGGAAAGCGAGATCAAACAACTCGTTCAAAAGTTGGGACTTGATTCAAACGTTGTTTTTGCCGGAGTTCGAGAGGATATTGCTGATATCCTCAGTGCAATCGACTTATTCCTTATGCCATCCTTCCGCGAGGGACTTCCTGTTTCGCTCGTTGAAGCGCAGGCATCGGGAATAAGAATTGTGGCATCAGACGTTATATCCGACGAAATACATCTTACGGATCTCATCGATTTGTGCTCGCTTGACAAATCCGCTTCCGAATGGGCAGACATCATACTCAAATACAAAGACGGATACGAGAGAAAAAACACTTTGGAGGACATCAGAAAAAGCGGGTATGATATTCAATCGACCACAGATTGGTTGCAAAACTTTTATCTGGAGCATTCAAAATGAAAAAAAGAGTATTGATAGTTACCGCTCCTCTTAACGTCGGCGGCTTTGACGTCATAGCAACGAATTTGCAGGCATATCTTGACAAAAGCAAATTCGAATGCACCTTTTACATCAAAGGCGAAAAAGAAGGACCTCTTGAACCTAAAGTTATCGAAAACGGTGCCAAAGTTATTCACAAGCCCGATAGTGTCAAAGGTTATATAAACGAGTATAAGCACCTGAAACAAACGATGATAGAAGGCAAATTTGACATTGTGCACTCACATCTTATGTTTTACAGCGGGCTTGTCATGCGAGCGGCGTACAAGGCGGGAGTTAAAAAAAGAGTTCCCCACTCTCACATGACAAATCCGTGTATTCAAAATCGGCCTCTTATAAAGCGCATAGAAGCAAAGCTTTACAGCATGGTTATGAAGAGATGGCTGAACAAATACGGCACGGATCTTATTGCCTGCGGACCCGAAGCAGGAACGTACCAATACGGCAAAAGAAGTTTTTCCAAAAGAGGTATTATTCTGAACAACGCGATCGAGCTTGACAAGTTTAGGTTTGATCCGAAAGTTCGCAACAAAGTGCGAGACGGGATGAATTTCGACAGCAAGCTCGTTGTCGGCCACGTCGGCAGACTAAATTACGTTAAAAACCACACCTTTTTGCTTGACGTTTTTTTTGAAATACAAAAAAACAATCCGGAATCGGTATTACTGATAGTTGGTGACGGCGAGCAAAGAACGAATATAGAAAACAAAGCCAAAGATCTCGGAATATCCGACAAGGTTATTGTCACAGGCATAAGAAGCGACGTTTCGGAATTGCTGATGGCAATGGATGTGTTTGTGTTCCCTTCTCTGTACGAGGGTTTGCCGGTAACGTTGGTCGAAGCACAGGCGACAAAACTTCCATGTTTGATATCCGACTCTGTTACAAAATACGCAAAGCAGAATGACAACACTTGTTATCTGCCACTTAAAGCCTCGCCCAAGGTATGGGCGCAAAAGGCGATTGAATTGGCAAACTGCGATCGCGAAAGCGTTAACGTCGACAAACTGAATGACAATTACGATATCAGAAATATTGTAAAGCAGCTTGAGCAGATATATCTTGGTGATTGAGAGTAGATAATCACAAATATTTCTCGTTGTGACCCGTTGGAAAATACCATACAAAAGCAAATTTGATAGAAAGGTGTGAAAATACAATGACTGTTTTTCTGACGATATTCGTCGTGTTCTGTTTGTTGTATGCGATCACACCGCAAAAATACATCAAATGGCTGTTTCTCGCGGCAACAATTGCGCTATCGGTTATGGCGTTTCATTGTGTACCGAAAGAAACCGATGATTTATCAAGACACTACGCGCAGATAAACATTCTTCGAAATGGCGGATGGGACACTTTTCAGACGATGCTTAAAGACAACGACAACAACTGGGGTTCTCTTCCTGTCTGCGGATATTACTTCTACTTCATCAGTTTGCTGAACAGCAACGGCTATTTACCCGGAATTACTATTTTTCTTGCATACGGCGCGATATTCTACGTGCTATACAAAGCATCGGTAAGATTCAAGGTCAACAAATGGTATCTGTTTCTGGCGTGTGCGTTCTTTATGACAACCTATTGGTTTTATGACATATGCAGTGGTATAAGAAACGGCCTTGCGTTTACTCTGTTTGCAGCCTTGGTTTATCAGGATGTGGTAGAAAAAAAGCACCGTCCGCTGTGCTATATCGGATATGCTTTATGTATCGGTCTGCATTCGAGCACAATTGTTTTTGCTGTTATTCGCATAGCGCTTGAGATTACAAAAAAGCACGGAAGCAAGCTGATATCATGGATAATGGTATTTTCTGTATCGATAGGCGGTAATATTTTGTTGTGGATCGGCGAGCGTACAGATAATCAATATTTTCAGTTACTTTCCGAAAAGGCAGAAACCAATGTAGACCGAACGATCGGTTGGGGCGTTCCCACCAACATATTTGTTAACGTTGTTGTGTGTATAATCGTTGCTATATTCAGCGTGTATTTGTTCAGATACATAAAAGCATCGAATATGAATTGCGAATTCGACGTCTTCGGAAAATTCTATACAATGTTAATGTTCTTTACTTTTGGATGCTTTAATAGCGGATTACTGTTTCTTCGCTTGGTCAGATGGGTCATTCCTTTTGCAGGAGCTGCCGTTTTTATGCTTGGAATGCAAGCATGCCGCGATAAGCAAAACCGGGTAAGATCAACGCAAAGCGTAAACAGCGTTATCAAAAACAGAGACGGCGTGCTTGCCGCAAACGAATTGATTATAACCTTACTGTTCATCGCTTTTACAGGTGTACATTTGTGGTACACTTGCACCGGAAGCAGTCTAATATGGTTGCATTTCAAGTGAATCAAAGTAAAGGAGAAGTTCTTTTGATTAGTATCATAGTTCCGATATACGGAGTTGAAAAATACATAAGAAAATGCGTTGAAAGCATTCTTTCTCAGTCATATACGGAACTTGAGATCATTCTTGTCGATGACGGTTCAAAAGACGAGTGCCCCCACATTTGCGACGAGTATGCACAAAAAGACAGCCGTATCAAAGTTATTCACAAAGAAAACGGCGGTCTTGTCAGCGCAAGGCAGGCAGGTCTTGCGGTGGCACAAGGTGAATACGTTGGTTTTGTCGACGGAGACGATTGGATCGAAACCGACATGTATTTGGAGATTGCAAAGTTTCTCGAAAAGCACTCCCCCGATATGGTGGTCACCGAATTCTATTGCGATTACGACGACAGAAAAGAAACGAGCAATCAGATACTTGATTCGCAAGTTTACACAAAAGAACGCCTTAAAGCCGAGGTTTATCCCAAAATGTTGTTTGACGGAGTGTTTTACCACTTTGGAATAAATCCCAACTGCTGGAGCAAGGTTTTTAAAAAAGAACTTTTGAAAAAGCATCTTATGCAGGTTGACATCAGAACAAAAATGGGCGAAGATGCCGCGTTTACATACCCGTGTCTTCTCGATTCAACATCTGTTTGTTACGTCAGCAAACCGCTCTATCATTACCGCATAGTCACCTCTTCCATGTCAAGAAGCTACGACAGTGATCTTGAAAACATCATTATGCTTCCGTATCAAAGACTGAAAGAGGCGAATAAAAACAGCGAATTTGATATATCCGAACAACTCAGCTATTACCTCGTGTACCTTACAAACTTTCTGATAAGAAACGAAGCAAAAGCATTAAATATAAAATCCCGCAAGCAAATCCGAAACGTTTTGAAATCGATAACAAAAAACGAGGATGTACACAAAGCAAGCAAAACTGTAAAACTTTCAAAATTGCCTGTTCATACAAAAATTATTGTGTGCATGCTGCGTTTAAAAAGCGTTGTAGGTCTTAAAGTTTATACCAAACTTTTTGGCAAATACCTTAAAAAAGGAAATTGATTATGGAAAACAGCAAGATAAGCGTAATCATACCGGTGTACAAAGTCGAAGCATATCTCCCCCGTTGTTTAGACAGTGTTATCAATCAAACATATAAAAATCTTGAAATAATACTTGTTGATGACGGCTCTCCCGACAAAAGCGGAGAAATATGCGACAAATACGCGGCTCTTGATGAGAGAATAAAGGTGATTCATCAAGAAAATCGTGGATTGTCAGAGGCGAGAAATAGTGGAATGAATATAGCCACGGGAGATTATATAGCATTTGTAGACAGTGATGACTGGATTGAAAGCGATACCTACGAAGGTATGCTTAAGAACATAATCGAACACGACGCAGATCTTGTCGTGTGCGGTTTGTGGGTACACCATTCCAACGGCAATATAGACAAAATAGGTTTGGGAAATGGCGTTGAAACTCTCTCGCAAAACGAATTTTTGTGTAAATTGGTTTCTATGCAAGACGGGACAGGATATGCTTGGAACAAACTATATAACAGAAAAACGTTGGGGAAATTACAGTTTTTGACCAGCGATGGTTGCTCCGAGGATATCAGATTTAACTATAGATTCACAAAAAATGCAACAAAAATAATCTACATACACGAACTCAAATACCACTATGAACGTCGCGAAGGTGCAATAACAAAAGGAGAGTTTTGCTATAACGCATTTTCGATAGTTGATGCAACGCGTAGTTTTGTTGAAGGTGAAAAAGACAATGCAACAGCATACCCATACTGTATAAAAGGTTTTACAAACTCTGCTTATACGGTACTGTCCGGAGTTATAACCAACAAAAAATGCGAGGACAGATTTGACGGGCTGGTAAAAGAAATACTCTCGTACAGAAAAGATATTCTTTTTGGCAAACTCCATAATTTCAAAGACAAGATAAGAGTAATCATTTTGAGTATTTCTCCAAGCTTATATAAACATATAATTCGCGCCAAACGGAGTATGTAAATGACACAAGAACAAGAAACTATAAGCGTAATTATTCCCATTTACAAGACCGAAGATTACCTGAGACGTTGCCTGGATAGTGTTGTCAACCAGACTTATAAAAAACTTGAAATCATTCTTGTTGATGATGGTTCTCCTGACAAAAGCGGAGAAATATGCGATGAATATGCACAAAAAGACAACAGAATAAAAGTTATACACAAAGAAAACGGAGGAGTTTCAAGCGCAAGAAATGCAGCTTTGGATATTGCTTGTGGTGAATATGTCACCTTCGTCGATTCCGACGATTACATTCATCCGGAAGCTTGCGCAATACTGTTCAACGCCGCAAAAGAAACCTCTTCTGACGTAGTAGTGTGCGGATTCATAAATGTATTCGCTGACAAGCATGTAAAAAACGATTATGCCGAAATCAAAACACTTGAAAACAATGCAATCCTGCAAGAATACGTGATGGACAAAATACGTCCGGAAGCTTGTGCAAAACTAATACGAAAAAGTGTAATAGGCGAGATTCGATTTGATACAAACTTCACCTGCGGCGAAGACCTTCTTTTCAATTATTACATATTCAAAAGGTCATCAAAAGCGTGTGTTCTTGACAAGTGTTTGTACTATTACTCAAGAGAAAGAGAAACAGCCGCTACCGGCAATTTCAATCTTGGTTGCATTTTAAGCTATAAGACAACCCAGACGATTCTCGGCGAAAATATCAACGGAAAGCTGTATGTCAACTGTCTATGGAGGCACGTCAGAGGTTTGTTTAATATATTAAACGACATCATCGAAACAAACGACAAACAGCTGAACAAGTATTTTGAAGAGATACGTACAGAAATACTAAAATACAGAAAAAAGATTTCTTCTGAAAACATATTTGCCAAAAGGTATAAATACGCAGTGATTTTGATACAATTTGTGCCGTGGTTTTACCGAAGCATATACAGAATCAAACATACGAAAGACAACAGATAAATGAACAATAAAGTAAGT
>JAFYUZ010000066.1 GCA_017549365.1 Clostridia bacterium | reverse complement strand
TTACTTTGCAATACAATTGATGTATAAGCGCAATTTTCCTAACAATTCCGATATTTGGCAGTGCGGTATTGATTTTTTTCAAAAATTGGTGTAACATAATATCATAATATCCGAAATCGTTAAGAAAGGGAGTCAAAATGTTTGTTTACGGAACCCAATATTTAAGAGGAGCAACCCCCTCCCGCGATCAGTGGGACAGAGATATGTACAACATGAAAAACCTTGGCTTCAACACTATCCGTGCCTGGCTTGTATGGAACACGATAGAAAGACGCGAAGGCGATATTGACTACGATTACATCGGAACTTTTCTTGACACCGCAAAGAAAAACGGGCTTGACGTCGGTCTTTTGTTCCACATGCACGCGTGCCCCGCATGGGCAGTGAAAAAGTTTTCAAAGTACTTTTACGTCGACGAAAACAATCTTCCCTTCGAGCCCGCAGTGCGTCCAAACACCCCCGGAGGAGGCTGGCCGGGTCTTTGCTTTGACAACGAAGAAGTAAGACTTATGGAAAAGGAATATATCGAAAAGGTAGTTTCCTATACCAAAAACTTTGAAAACGTTTCGTTTTACGAGCCAATGAACGAGCCTCATCAATGGATAGACTACATAAAAAATCCTTCAAAAATATTCTGTTACTGCGATGCTTCGGTTGGAAAATTCCAAAAGTGGCTTGAAAGAAAATACGGAGACGTTGAAAATCTGAATACTGCCTGGGGAATGTTTTACAATTCGTTTGACGAAGTCAGACCTCCAAGATGGTTTTCTTCGTACTCTGATTACACAGACTGGCGCATTTTTACAATGGACAACATTGTCGAAGAAATAAGTTTCAGAACAGACGTAATAAGATCCTGCGATACAAAGCCTGTTATTGCGCACGCCTGGGGCGGAGGCGCGGTAACCTGTGCTCAGCTTGGCGGCATGGCGTTTGATGACTGGAAAAACGCCAAAGTTTTTGATAAATGGGGATACAGTGCTTTCCCGTACAGCACGGCAGAATGTTCGGCGCTCGGTATGGGAAGCGATGCAACCCGCTGTGCCGCGGGCGGCAAGGAATTTTGGCAATCCGAGCTCGGCGCAGGCATTGAAGGCACAAGCCTTGATATAAACGGCAGAATCGACGACGATACCTTTGATAATTTCAGTCTCGAATCTCTTCGTCACGGAGCAAAAGGTCTGCTTTACTGGCAATACCGCAAGGAACGCTTTGGTATGGAATTTGGCGGATACGCGCTCACCGATTATGACGGAGGCCCCACAAATCTCACAAAACGCGCATCAAATTTCGGAAGAATGCTCGGAAAATACGGGGATCTTTTTAACAATGCATCTCAGGACAAAGCCGAAGTTGCACTTGTTTTCAGCATCAGATCGTATATAGCCGCCTGGTCATCGAGCGGCAAGGCAAACAACCGCTTTGCGGTGGACTCGCTTTCGGGCTACTACAAAATGTTCTGGGAAGAAAACATCGCCACCGACATTATCCACGAGCAGTTTTGCGATGATCTGAGCGCATACAAGCTTATCGTTCTCCCGTCGTCCTATGCTATTTCACCCGACTTTGCAAAAAAACTTAAAGAATACGTTAAAAACGGCGGTTGTGTGATTTCCGATCCCTTCTTTGGAGCATACGACGAAACCATGGCTTTGTCATACGAAGTACCCGGATTTTCTTGTTCCGAATTGTTTGGCGCCAAAGAAGACGATATAAAATGCGAAAAATCCCTTTCGCTATATCGCGACGGCGAACAATTCGATTTTTGCGGAAATCATCACAGAGAAAACTTTAAGCTTAATACCGCAAAGGCTCTTTACACCTATGCCGACGGTACACCTGCCATCACCGAAAACGCATACGGCAAGGGCAAAGCAATTATGTCGGGCATCAATCTCGGTCTGTGCTATTCGAGCAAAAGACTTGTGAGCGACGACCTTGTGAGCACAGACAGCGCAAACACCAGCAAGGCATCAAAAGCAATTGTTCTTGATATTTGCAAAACCATAAATATAAGAGAAAACCCCTGCACTGCCCCCGAAGTAAAAGCCACTTATCTCAAAACCGACGGCAACACCGATTCGGATATGATAATACTTATAAATTCCGCTTCCGAGGCAAGAAACGGAAGCTACCCTCTCGAAGGACAATATTCGGAATGCGAGGATATTTTCGGAAACGCAAAATGCTCGGTGGAAAACGGCATGGTATCGTTTACCCTTGATGCAAACAAGAGCGCTGTTATAAAGCTTTTGAAGAAATAATCGCCCGCACAAAAACATCAAACAAAGTATAACCTGCGAAAAAGCCTCTTGAAAACGAAGATCAAGAGGCTTTTCTTTGAAATAATAAAAATCAGAAACGCGCTGTTTTTTGCAACCAGTCGGAGTGGTCAAAAAATGCTAATTTTGGACAAATTATCTCTTTACAGCAGCCGAAGTCGGCGTTATAATAAAAACAGATAGTACAACTTTTTAAAAAAGGAGAAGCGATATGTACAACATCAAGCTTACAGATTATATTCCCGAGCCCAAGCCCGTTACCTCAAAATACATTGTTGCGGCACATTACTATGCCGCGTGGAAAAAGGGGTCCGCAGGACTTCACAACGCTTTTGACGATCTGCACGAGTATCCCGAACGCACTCCCCTTATGGGTTATTACGACGAGGAAAACCCAAAGGTTTCGGATTGGGAGATCAAATGGGCGATCGAGCACGGTATCAACTGCTTTATCCATTGTTGGTACAGACGTCGCGAAAATATGGGCAAGCCCGTAACGGTTGATGCTTTGCGCTGTGCCCACGCTTTGCACGATTCGTTTTTTCATTCAAAATATCAGCAGCTGATGAACTTTGCCATTATGTACGAAGCTCAAAACCGCTGGGGCGGCACAGACGAAAAAGACCTTGTCGAAAACCTTCTTCCCTTCTGGACAGAAAACTATTTCAAGCGCGAAAACTACCTTGTAATCGACAACAAGCCCGTTCTTTTCGTATATGACACCCAGGATCAGATAGCCAACGCCTTTGCAACCCCCGCAGACCAGAAAAGAGCCTTTGACGCCGCCCGCGAATACTGCAAAAAGTGCGGATTTGACGGACTTTACATCGGTATTGCATATATCGATTCCGACTCGAAAAATATAGACAAGGTGATCGCCGATTACAAGGCACGCGGATATGACTTCAACTTTGCATACTGCTGGTTCCTTAACGGCACCGAATGTGACACCGACGAAAAAATTATTAAAAAGCAGTACGAAATACAGAAAAAGCGTGTTGATGCAGATCCGTCTTTCTTCAACACCACAGCCTCCTGCTTCTGGGATCCCGAACCGAGACTTACTTCGATGAAAGGCGTTATCGATTACGGCCCCAACAAATGGCATCTTTCGCCCGAAGGATACAGAGGGGTTCTGCGTGATTGCAAAAAACTTGCTGAATCGATGCCTGCCGATTCCATCGGACGCAAGCTTATTATGATCGACAACTGGAACGAGTGGGACGAGGGACACTACGTTGCGCCCTCTCACGAGCACGGTTTCAAATACTTGCAGGCAATAAGAGAAGAGCTTACCGAGCGCGACAACCTGCCCGATTACAGAACTCCCCAGGAGATCGGTCTTTCGGATTTCAACAAAAGTTGGGGCGAACCCGACCTTTCGGAAATCTGCAAGAAGAAATTCGGTCTCAAATAAGAAAGGCTAACCAATATGTATAATATTAAACTTGAAGATTACATACCCGAGCCAAAACCTGCCAAAAGCGATATGATCGTTGCCGCGCATTACTATGCCGCCTGGAAAAAAGGTGCCGCAGGTCTTCACGACGGGTTCGACGATCTTCACGATTTTCCCGAACGTACCCCTCTCATGGGATATTATGACGAAGAAAATCCCAAGGTGTGCGATTGGGAGATAAAGTGGGCGTCCGAACACGGTATCAACTGTTTCATCTACTGCTGGTACAGAAAGCCTGAATTTGTCGGAAAACCCGTGACCTATGAGGCTCTTCGCTGCGGACACGGACTGCATGAAGCAATGTTCAATGCAAAATTCTGTAAATATATGAATTTCGCCATAATGCTTGAAAATCTTCCCAGATGGGGAAACACCGACGAAAAAGATCTGCTTGAAAATCTCCTGCCTTTCTGGACAGAAAACTATTTCAAACGCGAAAATTATTTAAAGATCGACAATAAGCCCGTACTTTTTGTTTTCTTCCCTCAAAGATTGAGAAACTCCTTTGACAGTCCCGAACATCAAAAAAGAGTTTTCGACTCCTGCCGCGAATACATGAAAACTCAAGGATTTGATGGAATGATTTTTTCTTACTGCACCACAATGTACAGGTATGAAAATGTCGATATGCGCCGAGTGCACCAAGAAAACCTTGCCTGCGGTTATGATTTTTGTTTCGGATACAGCAACAGATATGATCCGCCCTGCGACCACCCCGATCAGCAAAGTATTATCGAAGGACAGTTGGGGGCTTATGAGAAGGAGCTTGAAATCGATCCTCTTTCTTTCACCCCCACAGTAACCTGCTTCAGAGATTCAACTCCGAGATTTTCGCAAAAATGGATAGATCAAGGCTATCATTTTTACAAAGAAAAGCGTTGGTATGCAACTCCCGAATCGTTCAGAGAAATTATAAAACGCACAAAAGAGCTTACCGACAAACTTCCGGACGGTGCCTGGGGCAAAAAATTCATCGCGATCGACAACTGGAACGAATGGGACGAGGGACACTACGTTTCTCCCTCCCATGAATTCGGTTTCAAATACTTGCAGGCAATAAGAGAAGAGCTTACCGAGCGCGACAATCTGCCCGATTACAGAACTCCCCAGGAGATCGGTCTTTCGGATTTCAACAAAAGTTGGGGCGAACCCGACCTTTCGGAAATCTGCGAGAAAAAATTCAATCTGAAAAAGATGAGATAAACCCAATCGCAATATAATACATAAAACAAAAATCTGTCAGGAAAAACTGACAGATTTTTTGTTTCTTTATTTAACCTTTATACCCAGCATTTTAGCCACCATTTCTGCCTGTTCGGAGCTGATGACGGCGCCGCGGAGCTCGGAAAGATTGTCCGAAAGGATTATTCCCGAAATCTCGTTGTCACAAAGATCAACTCCCGCAAGGGAGGTGCGGAAAAAAGTGCATCCGCGCAGATCGCAATCGGAAAATTTCATTCTTTTCACCTTGCATTCCGAAACAGAAGCTTCGGCAAAACGGCAGTTTTCAAATTCCACATCCTCAAGCTTTGCTTTTGTGTAATTGGCAAAGGAAAGATTGCACCCGAAAAACGAGCAATCGTACAACACGCCCGAGCAAAAGGAGGTGCCCACACCTTTGCAATTTTCGAAAACACAGCCGTTAAAATACGCATCCTCAAGATCGCATCCCGAAAGATCGCACGAAACAAATCGGCATTTATCAAACGAGCAATTGGTAAAAATCGCATTTTCAAACCGGCAGGAGAAAAAAGCGTCCTCGGAAAAGGCAACACCCGCGGCATCGCCCGAAAACGCGGCGTTTTCCACCGACATCCTGCGGTATACCTCATCGGTATCAAAAGCTCTTGCCATTGATCCTTCGAAATCGGTGTCGGTGATGTATTTGATATCATTTAATTTTTTCATATCAGTTTTTCTTTCCCGTTATTACTCTTTCGATTTTTGAATAATCGTATATACTGCCCACCGCAAGACCGCAAGACGAAAGAATTTCCTTTACTCCCTGCGCCGTGTCAAAACCAACCTCAAAGGCAAACGAGCCTTTCCGTGAAAGATATGGGGCAAAGCGCTCTGTTATGGTGCGGTAAAAGAAAAGTCCGTCGTCGCCGCCGTCAAGGGCAATGTGCGGCTCGCACAACACCTCGCCCGAAAGGGTTTTCATATCACAGGATCTTATATACGGCGGATTTGAGGCGATGATATCAAAATTTCCCGCAGGAAGATAGTTGCAAAGATCGGCGCAGACAATGTTCATTCTGTCGTCGAGCTTATGATAAGACGCATTTTTTCTTGCATAAAAAAGCGCATCCTCAGAAATATCTACCGAAATGCAGGTGGCGTCGGGGCGGCTTTTCAGCACCGCCGCCGAAATACATCCGCTTCCGGTGCAAAGATCGAGAAATCTTCCGTTTTTAGGCAGATTTTTTATCATATATTCAACAAGAAACTCAGTTTCAGGGCGCGGAATGAGGCATCCTTTGCCGCAAAACATCCGCAAACCGTAAAACTCCCATTCGCCCAAAATATACTGCAATGGTTCACCCGAAAGCTTTCTTTCAAGGGCGCAAAACAGTTTTTCTTCAAGCATTTTGGGGATTTCTTCCTTTGCGCAAAGCATATATTCTTTTTCCGAAAAATGCTTTATCAAACAATCCGCCTGAAAAAACGATGTCCCACGGTCTTTTTGCTCTGTGGGACAGTTTTCGTATATTTTTTCGGCGGAAGAATTTCTGAATTCTTCAAAAGTCATTCTTTTTCGTTCTCTCCGCTGTTTTCTTTGGCGCTTTCTTCGTCGGCTTCGTTTTTCTGCTCGTCATCCGCCGTCTTTTCCGCCTCTTCCTTTGCCTTCTGTGCTTCGAGCACCTCGACTATTTCGGGGTAGGTTTCGGGAAGTGCCGCCTTAAGCGACTGAATGGCAACCTCGATCTGATCGTCGGTCGGCTCTTTTGTGGTGAGGCGCTGTATCCAAAGGCCGGGTGCCGAAAGGATACGGGTGAATATATTGTCGTGTCTGCCTGCAAAGCGGATAAATTCATATCCCAGCGCAACGACGAGGGGAAGAGTGACAAGCTTCAGACAGGTCTGGATGATTACGGGGGTATTTACAAAAAACAGGTTGATAAAAATTCCGAGGATCATCATGACCACAAGAAAGCTTGTGCCGCATCTAGGGTGGAAACGCGACTGAGCCTTTACGTTTTCGACGTTGAGCTCAAGATATTTTTCATGGCAAAAAACAGATTTGTGCTCGGCGCCGTGGTACTGAAAAGTACGCTTGATGTCGGGGATAAGAGCCACAAGTCCGATATATGCAAGAAAAATGGCAATTCTGAAAACGCCCGAAAAGACGCTTTTCAATATTCTCATTCCCCACTGCTCCTGAACCTCGCCAAAAATGGCAGTGGAAGTGACTGTGGGAAGAAACATGAAAAGGAACACCGCAAGAACAAGGCCAAGGATAGTGCCGATGGCGGTTGCCACGTTAACAAGGCTTTTGCCAAAGTGCTTGTCCAGCCATTTTTCGAACTTTGTGGGTTCTTCCTCTTCGATACCAAGCATTTCGACAGACTTGTTAAGGGTCTTCATAGAAAGCTTCATCATGGTGACGAAATTGACGATACCGCGGATAAGCGGCCATTTTAGTATCTTGCATTTTTCGCCGGGCGGTGTCATTTCGTCAACGTCTGTTATAACGTCTCCGTCGACCGTGCGCACCGAAAGAGCGATGCGGTTGCCCGCCTTCATCATAACGCCCTCGAGCACTGCCTGACCGCCGACGGTTCCTATTCTGTTGTCTTTGTTGTCACATCCGTTGTTTTCGCAACAAGGGTTCTTTTTGCTCATTTTGGCTTATCTACCTCCTTACACGATTTTTTGGTATTATTTCACCGAAATGAAAAATAATATATTAAGGATCAGAGTACGCGGATCTTTGAAAGCACGGGAATGTTTGCAAGGATCTCGCAAAGCTTTGCTTCGGGAAGCTCGTCGGTGATGAAAGCGTATCCTTCGTCGGTATCACAGAAGACACATCCGGGGAAAAGATCCTTTGCCGATGCATCGGGTGTGCGGACGAAAAATCTGACCTTGGCGCTCTTGTAATCGATTACGGGGTTTGTATCCGAAAGAGTCCAGGTGATCGCCTTTTTGCATTCGCGGGCGATATCAACGATATCGGCAACAACAGCGCTTGCCGTGGGAAGCTTGCCTGCGCCTCTGCCATAGAACATTACGTCGCCGACGGCGTTGCCGCACACGGTGATGGCGTTGTATACGTCGTTCACACCTGCCATGGGATTGTCAAAACCCACAAGGAAGGGAGAAGTGATAACGTATGTACCTGCTTCTGTTGCCTGCGCTTTTCCGAGAAGCTTGATGGAATAGCCAAGCTTTTCTGCCGCTTCAACATCGGAAAGAGTGATGTTTGTAATACCTTCACAATGAACGTTTTCGGGGGAAACGGTCTTTCCGAAAGCGAGGGATGCGAGAATGCAGATCTTTCTGCAGGTGTCAAGACCTTCAACGTCTGCCGCAGGGTTTGCTTCGGCATATCCGAGGCTCTGGGCGATCTTCAACGCTTCGTCAAAGCTCATATTTTCTTCGATCATCTTGGTGAGAATGAAGTTTGTGGTACCGTTGAGAATACCTGTGACCGATTCGATCTTGTTTGCCGCAAGGCACTGCCACATGGGACGGATGATCGGAATACCGCCGCCCACCGATGCTTCGAAGAGATAGTTTACGTTGTTTTCGCGGGCAAGCTCAAGAAGCTCTGTGCCGAAATTTGCCACTACCTCTTTGTTGGAGGTAACCACGTTCTTGCCTGCAAGAAGCGCCTTCTTGGTAAATTCGTATGCGGGATGCGAGCCACCCATGGTTTCAACCACCATAACGACCTCGGGGTCGTTTACGATCATGTCGTAATCCATTGTCACTCTGTCGCCGAGTTCGTGATCGGGGAAAGAGCGCTTGTCAAGAATGTATTTTACGTTGAGCTTCTGACCGCAGAGCTTTTCGGAAAGAGAATCTGCGTTCTCCTTGATAACCTCTGCCACGCCCGAGCCAACAACACCAAATCCGAGAATTGCAATATTTATCATAGTCTTTTCCTTTCAGAATAAAAAATCATTTGAAAAATTATTTACTGTATATTGTATCACAAAATAAAATCAAAATCAACATATATTTTATGAAAGGTTTGTTTTATGACGCCAAATATTAAAAAAGCCGAGTATATTTTTTTGATAACAGCGGCTTTGATCGGCTTTTCCTATATTTTAACCAACTACGGAAAACTTATTGTTTCGGTTTTTCTTCCTTTTGTAATATCGTCGGTCTGCGCCCATTTTCTTTCGCCACCTGCCGAATTTCTTATTAAAAAAGCGCACTTTCCCGGATGGGCGGCACACATTTTTGTGGTGCTGACCTTTTATGCGGCGCTTTTTACCTCGGCGTATATTCTGGTTTCGCGGCTTGTCAGAGAACTTTCGGGGCTTTCGGAATATGCCCGTGCCCTGCGCGATTCGCTGCCGTTGTACCTTGAGAGGATTGGGGACATTGCGCAAGAAAAACTCGGTTTTTTGTCTTTTTCCTCCGAGGGAACAAAATACGTTGCCGACGGATTTGCGGCATTTTTGTCGTCGGTTGCCGAAAAGCTTGCCGCCTTTGCTTCGAAAATTCTTGCAGATATCATATCGTTTGTGCCGAATTTTCTGATTTTTTCGGCGGTAACGGTTATTGCCACCTGCTATTTTTCGGCAGATCTGAAAAGAATAAAAACTTTTTTGCTTTTTCAGCTGCCCGACCGTGCAAAAATTTTCTTTTCAGCGTGCAGAGTGCAGTTTTTCAGCACCACTTCAAAATATCTGGGAGCATACCTTGCCCTTTCCGCCCTTACCTTTTTCGAGCTTTTTTCGGGGCTTTTGCTGATAAACCGAGATTACGCTTTTGTGCTTGCCCTTGTAATAACCTTTGTCGATGCCCTGCCCTTTATCGGATGCGGAATAGTTCTTTTGCCGTGGTCACTGGCACAGTGGGCGTTTGGTAACGCAAAAACGGCGATAGCGCTTTTGATACTGTATGCGATAATCGCGATAGTGCGGCAGATAGCCGAGCCGAAAATTTTGGGCTCGTTCATCGGACTTTATCCGCTTCTCACGCTTTTTTCGGTGTATGCGGGGGCAAAGCTTGCCGGCTTTTTCGGAATCTTTCTTTTCCCGATCGCCGCCATTACGCTAAAAAATCTGAACGAAAAAGGAATTGTAAAGCTTTTTAAAAATCCTCCCGAAAACAACAAACAGCAGATAATGCAAACAAGGGCAAAATACAAAAAATTCCGAAAACTAAAATAAAAGTCCCGAAACTTCGGGACTTTTATTTATGCTTTTCTTTTTTTCAATTCCAACTGGGCTACGATTACACCGACAAAGATCAAAACACATCCGAAATATCCCTTTGCCGTCATCACCTCGTTGCCGATAAGCGCTCCGCCGACGGCGCTGAAAAGCGATTCGGTGGAAAGAATGATGGTGGCAAGAGTCTGATCGTCAGAAAACTTTTGTCCAAGTATCTGGCAGGTGTAGGCAATGGCGGTTGAACATACGCCGCAGTAAAGAAGCGGTATCAACGCCGACTGAACCCCCGCAAGGGTGACAGTTTCAACGGGCACGGCAACGCAGAGATTATAGATTCCGCAGAAAAGCGCCTGAAAAAGCGCAAATTTTATAGGGCTGACGTCGCGCACAAGAAGATCGATGGAAATGATGTGTCCTGCCCAAAAAACGGCGCCCACAAGCAGGAAAATATCGCCGACTTCCACGGTGAAATTACCCTTTACGCTCAAAAGGAAGATGCCGCCGATGGCAAGAAGCGCACCGAGCCAGACATTGAATGAAGTCTTTTTTCTGAAAAAGATGAAATACGCAATGGGCACGATAACAGAATAAAGAGCGGTGATAAATCCGCTTTTTCCCGAATCGCCCGTCATAACTATGCCGGTCTGTTGAAGATACGAGGCAACGAAAAGAAAACCTGCGCATATTGCCGCGGCGCGCATGGTGCGCAAAAGACGCTTTGTGTCCTTTTTTTCTCTTTCAAAAAGAAGAACAACGGGAACAAGCGAGATTGCGCCTATGATGAAGCGGATGCCGTTGAACCAAAATGTCGGGACGTCGTCGCCCCCCATTTTTTGAAAAACAAAAGCAAAGCCCCACACGATGGCGGCGGTAAAAAGAAATATGGTGGATTTAATTTTGCGATTCATTGGATGCTGTTTCTTCTCCTTGTGTATTTTCCGATTCTTCCTGTTCTGCAGGAAGTACAACCCAACAGTTGTTTATGTAACGTTCAAATCCGAGGCTCGGACGGTTTATAAACTCGTTGTTGTATATCATAACGGTAGAGCTTCCGCCGTCCATCATGGCGGCGTTGTGGCATTTTTCCGCAAGCAGGGTTTCCTGCAAAGGCAAAAGGTCGCAACCCGAGCTATAACCGGGCTGGCGTCCGTCAACCACCATAAAAATTATTTCGCCCGTTTGTCTCTGACCGATGGCGGTACGCGGAGCAATGCCCCAGCCGCCCGTGGTACCTTCGCGCACAAGTCCCTTGCCGTTTACGATTATATAAGGGCTGAAGGATACGGCGCTGACGATATCGTTCTGCATTGCCCAGGAAGGTGTGCACTGGCGCAAAACAAGCACTCCGTCAGAGTTCATGCCCACCATGTTATAGGTTTTGTTTTCTATAAGCTCGGGATCCTGCGGATAAACGAGCACTCCGTTTTCAATGACAACACCCGACGGTGTTCCGCCGTTTGAATCATAGTTCGGTCCGTCGGTAAATCCTCCGCCGTTGATGCCCGCAACGGCACCTGCGTTGTTTATCATCGTCGATACCTTCTGACCGCAGACCATCTGGCGCCTTGTGTCCTCCACCTTGACGCGCTTGGGGTCGTCGATAAGCATCAAAAATCCCTGCCAGCCGTTGCCCGACACTTCTTTAAGATAAAGTCCCGTTTCAAGCTTGGTGTATCCCTCTTCTTCGTAAGGGTCGACGATTACGGGAGCTTCGATTTCTTCCTCTTTTTCCTGTTCGGGCAAAGGATCATTTTCGGTTTCGGTGTCTTTTTCGGAAACATCGTTTTCGGGGATAACGATCTGTTCGACGTCGGTTTCAAAGCCGGTGTCGTCCACTCGCTCGCTTTCGATTATTTCATCTATCGTTTCCTGCGAGAAAAACCAGGTGGCAAGATATCTGTGATGCATGGTACCCCAGGCTGTGCACACCCACTGGTTTGTTATTGATGGGAAAAGTCCCGAGATTATGAGAATGTAAAATCCGATGGCAAAAGCAACCGCAAAAAGTCCCACGCAAATGAGGAGAGAGACAATTCTGCTTTTTATGCCGCGTTTCACTTGTCCGTTTTTGTAAAACAATACACTTTTTTTCATTTTTCAGCGCCTCCGAACGCCGTTTTCTTCGCAAATACATACATTTTAATTGTAGCACATATAGCTTTGATATTCAACAGGAAAATGGAAAAACGTTAAAATATTTTTCTTTTTTCTTTCAAGCTCAAAGTCTTTCGCGAGTCGGCGACAAATCTCAATATTTGTAAATTCACGGCAAAAGTTGTTGACAAAAGATAAAATATGTGGTATTATATCTTTCGGAAAGATAAGTCCGAGGTAAAGTAAACGAAAGCGCATCGAGTGTCACAGTTTACTTTGTTTTGCTTTTTGGGGTTTATCCAACGGCGTTCGATATTTTCGGAGCACTCTTTTCCAATGCTTATGACGAGGATACATTTATGAAAGCTCTTGAAGAAAAAATCTTGTCCGACGGCGAGGTTCTGCCCGGCGGCGTCCTTAAAGTCGGAAGTTTTCTCAATCATCACATGGATATAAAATTTCTCATGGAAATGGGAAAAGACATGGCAGACGCTTTCAAAGACGACGGCGTAACCAAGATCCTCACAGTTGAGGCATCGGGAATTGCCTTTGCGGTGGCGGTGGCATACTATCTTGACGTTCCCCTCACCTTTGCAAAGAAAAACAAGACCAACAACGTTTCGTCCGATACATACAGTGCATCGGTCGATTCTTTCACCCACGGCAAAACCTACGAGATCACGGTGCCCAAGGAATATATCGGCGAAAACGACAGAATCCTTATCGTGGACGATTTTCTTGCCTGTGGCAACGCCATAAAAGGCCTTTGCAAGATCGTGTCAGACGCAAAAGCCACGGTTGTCGGCGCGACCTGTGCCATTGAAAAGGGCTTTCAGGGCGGCGGCGACGAGCTTCGCGCTTCGGGACTTAAGATCCACTCGCTTGCCATCGTCGAATCGATGGACGACGGAAAGATCACTTTCCGCGAAAACTAACTTTCGGTGTAAATTTATTTACATAAAATTATTTGATTTTGCCGGAAACGGCAGGAGGTAAAAAATGAAAAAGATTCTTTCCATCGCAGTTGTACTTGCAATGCTTCTTTCGGCAGTTGCAGTATTTACAAGCTGCGGCAAGACAGAAGAAGGCGCTCAGGACGAAGTTGTTCGCGAAGCAGTTGCCAAGGAAGACATTAAGGTTGGTTTCATCTTCCTTCACGATGAAAACTCCACCTACGACAAGAACTTTATCGATGCAGCTGTTGCTGCTACCGAAAAGCTCGGCCTTACCGAAGAACAGGTTATCTTCAAGGTAAACGTTCCTGAAGGAACAGAATGCTACGACGCAGCAGCTGAACTTGCTGACGACGGTTGCGATCTCATCTTCGCAGACTCTTTCGGTCACGAAGACTTCATGATCGAAGCAGCTAAGGAATTCCCCGAAGTTGTATTCTGCCACGCTACAGGTACAAAGGCTCACACAGAAAACCTCGCTAACTTCTACAACGCTTTCGCTTCTATCTACGAAGGCCGTTACCTTGTAGGCGTTGCTGCAGGTCTTAAGCTTAACGAAATGATCGAAAACGGCGACATCACTGCTGAAGAAGCAAAGATCGGTTACGTTGGCGCACATCCTTACGCAGAAGTTAAGTCGGGTTACACATCCTTCTTCCTCGGCGCAAGATCCGTTTGCCCCACAGCTACAATGGACGTTAAGTTCACCAACTCATGGTTCGACATCGCTCTCGAAAAGGAAGCTGCAAACGCTCTTATCAACGACAAGTGCGTTCTCATCAGCCAGCACGCTGACTCCGAAGGCGCTCCTAAGGCTTGTGAAGAAGCAGGCGTTCCCAACGTTGCATACAACCTCGACACAATTATGTGGGGTCCCAACACAGCTCTCGTTTCTTCCAAGATCAACTGGGCTCCTTACTTTGAACACATCATCAACGCTGTAATCAACGGCACAGCTATCGAACAGGACTACTGCTACGGTCTTGAAGAAGGCTCTGTTGAAATCCTCGGCCTCAACGAAAAGGTTGCTGCTGAAGGCACAGTTGAAAAGCTTGAAGAAGTTAAGGCTGCTCTTATCGCAGGCGACATCAAGGTATTTGATACAGCTACATTCACTGTTAACGGCGAAACTCTCGACAGCTACATGGCTGACGTTGACTCCGACGCTGCATTCACAGCTGATACAGAAGTTATTTCCGACGGTTACTTCCACGAATCCGAATACCGTTCGGCTCCTTACTTTGACATCGACATCGACGGTATCAACCTCAAGTAAGAATAATCGCGAATTTCATGCGTCAGGCGGGGCGATTCGCCCCGCCTGTTTTCTTTTTCAAAAAGTTACATAAAATCATATGGAGGCTTTTATGAACAACTGTCCGGCAATTGAATTACGGAATATAACAAAAACCTTCGGAAGCGTTGTTGCCAACAAGAACGTATGCCTCACCGTGAAGAAGGGCGAGATCCTTTCTATTCTCGGCGAAAACGGCAGCGGAAAAACAACGCTTATGAATATGATCTCGGGAATCTATTTTCCCGACGAGGGTCAGATTTTTGTCGACGGCAAGGAGGTCGTTATCAGATCTCCCAAGGATGCGTTTAAATACAAAATCGGTATGATCCACCAGCATTTCAAGCTGGTAGACGTTTTTACCGCCGCTGAAAATATAATCCTCGGACTTAAAAACGAAAAAGGATTTGACATTAAAAAGGCAGAAAAAAAGGTCCGCGAGATTTCGGATAAATATGGCTTTGCCCTTGATCCCGCAAAAAAGATCTATGAAATGTCGGTTTCCGAAAAGCAGACTGTCGAGATCATCCGCGTGCTTTACCGCGATGCAGACATTCTTATTCTCGACGAACCCACCGCCGTTCTCACCCCGCAGGAAGCGCAGACGCTTTTTGCCATTCTTCGCAGAATGCGCGACGACGGCAAAGCGATCATTATAATCACCCACAAGCTTCACGAGGTGCTTTCGCTTTCTGACAGAGTAACCGTTTTGAGAAAGGGCGAATATGCCGGCACGGTAAACACCTGCGACGCCACCGAAAAGAGCCTTACCGAAATGATGGTTGGTCAGAAGGTTGCCCTTAATATCGACCGCGACGATCCAAAAGATCCCTGCGACAGACTTGTTGTAAACAACATCAACTGCATAAATCGAGACGGAGTGCAGGTTCTCAACGACATTTCGTTTACGGCACGCTCGGGCGAAATTCTCGGTATTGCGGGAATTGCCGGAAGCGGACAAAGAGAGCTGCTTGAATCGATCGCAGGACTTCAAAAGCTTAACAGTGGAAGTATCATTTATCACAATCCCAAAACAGGCTCGGAAGAAGAGTTGAGAAACAAAACCCCGCTTCAGATAAGAGAGCTTGGTGTTCGCCTTTCTTTTGTTCCCGAGGACAGACTCGGCATGGGTCTTGTGGCAAACATGGACATCGTGGATAACATGATGTTAAGAAGCTACCGCAAGGGTCATTCGGTCTTCGTGCAGAGAAAAGCTCCTGCTCAGCTCGCAGAAGATATTATCACACGGCTTAAGGTTGTAACTCCCAGCTCACGCACCCCCGTTCGCAGACTTTCGGGCGGTAACGTACAGAAAGTTCTCGTTGGCCGCGAAATCGCTTCTGCACCCACCGTGCTTATGGCGGCATATCCCGTCCGCGGACTTGATATCAACTCGTCCTACACTATCTACAATCTTCTCAACGAGCAAAAGCGCAACGGCACAGCCGTAATATTTGTCGGCGAAGACCTCGACGTTCTTATCGAGCTTTGCGACCGCATTCTTGTTCTCTGCGGAGGAAAGATCAGCGGAATCGTGGATGCTCGCAGCATCACCAAGGAAGAGATCGGTCTTCTTATGACAAAATCCGAGCAAGGAGGCGCAAAATGAACAACTCTCTGACAAACGACAACAACGCAAAACAACAGAAGCAACACAAAGTGCGCGATCCCCTTTTCCAGATCGTCAAGCGCGACGGCTTGGAATGGTACAAGGCTCTTGGCATACGTCTTGGAGCAATACTTATTGCCCTTGTGGTATGCGCCCTTGTTCTTGTGCTTCTGACAAATATGCTCGGCACTCCCTACAACCCCATAAAGATTTATAAAACCATGTTCGACGGTGCCTTTGGATCGGCAAGAAAAACATGGGTGACCATGCAGGACGTGGCAATGCTGCTTTGTGTTTCGCTGGCGGTAACCCCTGCGTTTAAGATGAAATTCTGGAACATCGGTGCTGAAGGTCAGACCCTTATCGGCGGTCTTTGTGCGGCAATTTGCATGAGATACCTCGGTCCTGCCCTTCCCGATTTTCTTACAATTCCCATCATGGCAGTTGCCTGTATCGTAAGCGGTGCTCTCTGGGCAATTATCCCCGCTTTCTTCAAGGCAAAATTCAACACAAACGAAACTCTTTTCACCCTTATGCTCAACTATGTGGCAATGCAGATAATCAAAATCTTCATCGCCATCTGGGTGCCCACAGGATCGGGCGTTCTCAGCCGAATCGACAACGCTCATCTTCCCATTCTTTTCGGTCAGAAGCAGTTGCTCAACATTCTCGTTGTTGCAATTCTCACCGTCATCATGTATATCTACATGCGCTATTCCAAGCAGGGATATGAGATCTCTGTTGTGGGCGAAAGCGAAAACACCGCAAAATATATCGGCATCAACGTAAAAAAGGTTATCATCAGAACCATGGCCATCTCGGGCGCTGTCTGCGGTATTGCAGGACTTTTGCTTGTGGCAGGCCGCGACTATACCGTATCTGCCGCAACGGCAGGCGGCATGGGCTTTACCGCCATCATGGTTTCGTGGCTGGCAAAGTTCAATCCCTTTGTTATGCCCCTTACGTCCTTCCTCATCGTTTTCCTCGAGCGCGGCGCATCCGAAATGGCTTCGCGTCTTCGTCTTAACGAAAGTATTTCGGACGTTGTCACAGGTATTATCATATTCTTCATTATCGGTTGCGAATTCTTTGTTAATTACAAGATCCTCTTCCGACACAGCAAGCACAATAAGGAGGTGTAAAAGTTTATGGCAGCATTTTCTTTGATAGTTGCAATTCTTTGCAGCGCCATAATCCAGAGCATCCCTCTCCTTTACGGCGCAACAGGTGAAATACTTACCGAAAAGTCGGGACATCTTAACCTTGGTATCCCCGGTATTATGTACATGGGCGGTATTTCGGGCGTTATCGGCGCGTATATTTACGAAAAGAGCGTAACTGTTCCCAATCCCTTCTGGAGCATTTTCGTTGCTCTGATGAGCGCTCTTATCGGTTCGGGACTGCTTGCTCTTATTTACAGTTTTCTCACCGTAACTCTCAGAGCCAATCAGAACGTAACAGGTCTTGCCATCACCACCTTTGGTACGGGCTTCGGCGACTTTTTCGGCGGATCGCTCACAAAGATCATGGGCGACGGCGGAAACCTTCAGCTTGCGGCAACTCCCAAGTTTTTCAAAGCTTCTCTTCCCTTTGCAAACGATTTGGGACCTGTCGGAAAGCTTTTGTTCTCGTATGGTTTTCTTACATATCTCGCAATCGTAATTGCCATTGTAGCAGCGATATTCTTAAAGCGCACACGCGCAGGTCTTCATCTGCGTGCAGTTGGTGAAAACCCCGCAACTGCCGATGCGGCAGGTATAAACGTTACGAGACATAAGTATCTTGCAACAGTTATCGGCGGCATGATCGCGGGACTTGGCGGCTTCTATTTCATCATGGACTACACGGGTGGATCGTGGACAAACGGCGGCATGGGCGACCGCGGATGGCTCGCTATTGCTATCGTTATCTTTGCCACATGGAAACCTATCATGGCGATTCTCGGTTCGTTCGTTTTCGGCGGACTTTACATAGCATATAGCTACGTTTCGCCAATGTTTGCATCCCTTCCCAATGCAAACACCCTGCGCCCTGTTATCCAGGAGGCGTTTAACACCCTTCCCTACCTTGTAACAATCATCGTACTTGTAATCACAAGTATGCGTAACAAAAAGGAAAATCAGCCTCCTCAGAACCTTGGACTTCCCTATTTCAGAGAAGAAAGATAAATATTCATACCAAAAATGCAGGCGGAACGAAAGTTCCGCCTTGTTTTTTTCTCTTGACAAATCAAAAACACTGTGCTATAATAAACACAATTTTTACGAAAGGATATCGACAATGCCAATCTGTCATATTTTCAATGTGAATACATCAGAAATGTGCGACGTTTATACCGGCTATTGGTATGCGCCGGGCTTGTATTGTCGTACCCAAATTTCAAAATTGCCATTGGGATAATTTTTTCAGGCATATTGCAATTAAAGTACAACGGTGCAAGTCGATTTTTCGATTTGTGCCGTTTTTTTATTTTTACGGAGGAACAGAAATGGAAGCAAAAGATTTTTTGACAAGCTATTACGAAAATTACGACGAGGACGGCAGATTGACTTCAAAACACGGACGTGTCGAATACGTCACCACAATGAAGTATGTAGAAAAGTATCTGAAGCCCGATAGCAGGATTTTAGAGATAGGCGCAGGAACAGGTAGGTATAGTCACCTACTCGCTCAGCAAGGCTATCGTGTCGACGCAGTGGAGCTTGTCGAGCACAACATAGGCATCTTTAAAAGAAACACTACTGACGGCGAACAGATCACCGTGACTCAAGGCGACGCAAGAAACCTTTTGGGAATAAATTGTGAAACCTATGATATAGTTTTGCTTCTTGGACCGATGTACCATCTTTTTGATGAAGCAGATAAATTAAAAGCTATGTCTGAGGCAATACGCGTTGCAAAGAAAAGCGGAGTAATATTTGTGGCTTACTGTATGGGCGATGCCAGCGTTTTATCGTATGGTTTTGTTCGCGGAGAAATTCATAATATAATCGAGAAATGCATGCTTGATACCGAAACATTTGACACCTTTTCAAATCCTTGGGATATTTTTGAACTGTACAGAAAAGAGGATATCGACAAGCTCCGATCACATTTTGACGTTACTCAGTTGCATTTTGTAGCCACAGATGGATACACAAATCATATGCGAGAAACTGTTGATAAAATGGAGGATAAAACGTACGAAATTTATTTGAAATACCACTTTGCTACTTGCGAAAGACAGGATATGGTTGGTTTTTCCCATCACACGCTTGATATATTCAGAAAGGATTAAAAAATAAAATTGAAATAAAAATCATATGTATCAAATGGATTTAAAGAAATAGAAAAAAGAAAATTTGACCATCTGCCTTTTACAAGCGGATATCTTGATTTTTCAGTGAAATAAAAAAACAAGGACGGAAATCCGTCCTTGTTTTATATTCACCAAACTAATGTCTGATTACTTTGTGATTGCAGGCTTCTGCGAGAAGTACATTGCCTTGAGGTAGAGGGTATCTCCGGCAAGTTCGGAGAGGCTCTTTGTACCGATAGGCGAAATGTGGAACTGGTTATATACAGATCCTTCGGGAACAGAATGTGCTTCGTTGAATTCTGTGAAGTCCCAAGTTACGCATGCCCACTTGTTAGCTACTACGGGTTCCTTAGACATAACAGGCTGACCGAACCAGTTGGACTTGTTACCGTCAGCGAGGATTACGTTACCATAGTTGATGTGACCGTAATCGCCAGCAGCCTTAGCGTTTGTTGTTTCGTAGTAGTAGATGATTGTGAGGTGAGGATACTTGTGAGTATCAGCCTTTGCACGGTTGAGGGTGTAGTCGTTGATTGTGAACGCCTTGCCCTTGCCGTCGGATTCGATCTTGACAACCTGTGTTTCGTGGTCAAAGTCAACCTTTACAGTGGACTTCTTGCCGTTGATTTCATGTTCAAGAGCTTCGAATGCCTTAGTAAGCTTGATGGGTTCATCATCGCTTGCAAAGCCGGGGTTTCTGCCCTTATCTCTGCCGTAAGCGGAGAGATCGTAAAGGATAAGTACGTTGGGAAGTTCCCAGTTACCGCGCTTAGCCCATTCAGCTGTAAATGTAACATCTGTGTTACCTGTGAGCGAGTAGGAAGCACCTGCACGATAGAGCTGGTTGTCAGCGTCGCATCTCCAACCTGTGAAGCGATAGCCGAGGTTGGACATTCCTGTTGCGTAAGGAAGTGTGTCTGTGGACATATGATCCCACTTTTCTGCTGCGGGAGCGCTACCAACTACTGCTTCGTCACCTGTTTCGAAGTAAACGTTGAGCTGAGGAGCGTAACCTGTCTTTGTGGGGAACTGATAGGAAGCAGAGAGAGTACCATCTGTGTTAACGGTAGCTACAACAGCTTCGTCATTGAGGATTACTGCAGGAAGAGCTGCATCGTTGAAGAAGTAGCCGTCTGCAAGAGAGATAAGAACGTTTGCAGAGTACTGAGTTTCGTAGTTGAACTTGCCACCAACGAGTTCAGGTGTCCAACCATCGAGCTGGATGGAAACTACATCTGTGATAGATGCATCGTTGGGAGTAGCTGTGATGCTAAATGCTTCTGCACCACCTGTAGGAGCAACGATTGTAGCTGCGATGTCGCCATCGAAAGCTGCACCGTAACGAACCTTAGTGATTGTTCTTGTGATGGGGTTGGGTGTGAAGTAGCTTGTCTTCTTGCTGTATGCGCCGCCATTGCTTGCCCAAACATCGTTTGTGGTGTCAGCAGTAGCCTGGATACGACCGTTTCTCTGAGGCTGGCCCTGTGCGTTGGGTGTGAACTCAACTGCGCCGCCCATACCGGAGTCAACAATGAATGTATTTGTTCTGCCCTGCTGAAGCTTCTGCTTGAGGTCAGAGCCGATTTCGGGGATTGTACCGTTGTTAAAGAAGATGAAGCCGGGCTGTGCAGCATTCTTAACGTATGCTTCGGTAGCGATGAAGTTACCGATCTTACCGCTGTCTACGTTGAATACCATGTAGCCTGTGATTGTAGCTGTGCTACCGCCCTTAGGAGCGAAGTCGATTGTATCGATGTTTGCACCGCTAACTCTTACGCTAATGTTACCTGCGATACCCTGTGCCTTGTTTGTAAGGTTTGCACCACCAAGGTAGTATGTGCCGATTGTAACGCCGCTGTAAATTGTTGTATCAACAGCATCAACAGTTGTATTGATACCACCGTCAACGATGTCGTATGCAGCGCCTACGTTTTCGAGGTTAGGACCGATAACTGCCTTGTAGCCGTTTGTTGCAATGAATGCACCGGACTTAGCATTGATCTTGATGTTTTCGATGTTTGTTGCAGCGCCGAGAGAAACGGAGCCGTTTATCATGAGAGCAGAATCGCTGTCATAACCGGTAATTGTAACATTACCTGCGTTTTCGGGAAGAGTACCGTTGATCGAGAGGTTGCCGATAACGATAACTGTAACATTTCCGCCGTTTGCAAGCGAAATTGCCTTATAAAGAGTTGCAACTGCCTTTTCAGGAGCAGAACCATCGTTTTCGTCGAGACCGTTGATTACGTCAACGTAAACCTTTTCGCCGGAAACAGGGTTTACTTCCCAATTTGCTTCGAGGTAGATGTTGCTTTCGGGCATAAGAACGAGTTCGCCGGGCTTGTAAGACTTGCCTTCAGCGTCAGTCCAGTTTGTGAAAACATAACCTGTGTTAGCAAATGTGTTTTCGGGGATTGTAATGTACATGCCCGCATAGTTCTCGATGGAAGTGGGAGCATATCCGCCTGTTGCACCATTGCCGTCAAATACGACCTGATACTTATCAAGCTTTGTCCAAACAGCTGTGAAGACAACGTCTTCTGTGCCAACAGTGTAATCATCGCCGGGCTGATAGATGTTTGTACCGTCGGAATAACCGTCGAATCTGTAGCCGCCCTGTGTGAAGAACTGTTCGCCAACAGTGATTGTGGAGTTGAAATCAACGAATTCGTTGTAAGGAGCAGTACCTGCGGTACCGATGCCGCCAACATAGGAGATCATAGCTCTTGTTTCGTCCTTTGCGGTTTCTGCAAGAGTGTATGTGAATGTGATGTAGTCGTAGGATTCGTCAACAACTTCGATTCTGTATTCGGAAGAACCGTTGATTGTGAATGCAAAACCTGCGGGGAATACATACTTATCGTTAGCAGAGAGCTTAACTTCGTATGTATAAGGAAT
>JAFYUZ010000065.1 GCA_017549365.1 Clostridia bacterium | reverse complement strand
CCTGCCCTACAACATTGTTGTTTTTTGCCATCGGTTAAATCCCGCACCCAACGGCAGGAGCAAGCCCCTGCCCTACAATATTATCTTTTTGCCATTGATTAAATCCACAACAAAACGGCAGGAGCAAGCCCCTGCCCTACGATATTGTTTGTTTTTGCCATCGGTTAATTCCCGCACCAAACGGCAGGAGCAAGCCCCTGCCCTACGATAAGGGCGGGAGGCGTTTGTTGGGGTGCGGATTCCAAATCAATGATAAAATTTCCAATCGTAGGGGCGAACTGTGTTCGCCCGTTTTCATCATTGATTGTAATTTACACCAAACGGCAGGAGCAAGCCCCTGCCCTACAATATTGTGTTTTTGCTACACGTTAAATTCTAAACGAAACGGCAGGACGGGGTCCCTGCCCTACAATAAAAATCCCCCTTACAAAAATTGATCTGTCAACGTACCGACCGTTGGATTATCTGATTTTTCGCCAACAACATATAAAAAATATAATATTTATTGAAAAAATTTAATTTTGCTATGTACAAAACGCTCTTTTTATGTTAGAATATAAAAGAATAAATCTATCATTATGCCGTTTTCTCGGCAAAAGAATGCCGTGTGCCGATTTTCCACCTGTTTTTTCTCTGACGGCGCACCTATATATCGCGAAAGGAACCTGAAAAATGTACACCAAAAACAAACCCGATTTTAAGAAAAACAATAAATTCGGCGACCGCAAAGGCAAGGACGACCGCCGCTTTGGCAAAAAGCCCGCCCCCCATGCAGGCAAAAAAAGCACTCGTCCCGAGGGCGAAAACGAAAAGCGTGACGAATTCAACAACGGCGCAGTTCCCGGCAGAAACGCCGTACGCGAGCTTTTGAAAAGCGGCAAGACTATCGAAAAGATCTTTGTCCGCCGCGGTGACCGCGAAGGCTCGATAACTGTGCTTGTCGCCGAGGCGATCAACCGCAAAATACCCGTTATCGAAACCGAAAAAGAAAAGCTCGATGCCCTTTGCGGTTACGAGCAGCATCAGGGTATTGTTGCCATTGCATCCGAAAAAGAATATTGCGACATTGACGACATTCTTGCCATCGCAAACGAGCGAGGCGAAAAACCGCTTATCATCATTGCCGACGGTGTTTCCGACCCCCACAATCTCGGTGCCATAATCCGTTGTGCCGAGGGCGCGGGTGCGCACGGAGTTATTATTCCCAAGCGCCGTGCCGCAGGCGCAACCCCCGCTGTGGCAAAAGCGTCGGCAGGTGCTCTTGAGCACATGGCTGTGGCAAAGTGTGCAAACGTTGCCGACACTGTGCGCAAGCTTAAGGACAAAGGACTTTGGATCTTTGCCGCCGAGGCCGACGGCACAGATTACACCAAGGCGGATCTTGACATTCCCGCCGCAATCGTTGTGGGCAGTGAGGAATACGGCATTTCGGACATCGTGAAGAAAAACAGCGATTTCATCGTTTCCATCCCCATGCTTGGCAAGGTAAATTCGCTTAACGTTTCAACAGCCGCGGCTGTTTTGCTTTACGAAGCGGTCAGACAGAGAAACTTGAAGATATAACACGGGAAACGGAGGAGATTTGTATGGCAGACAATGAAGTTTTGGAACAAAACGGCGCCGATGCCGCAACAGATGCCCGCGAACAGGAACAAAAAAAGCTGACTCTTGACAAAATCATGCGCGAATACGATGAAAAAAAAGCCGCCGCTGAAAAGCAGAAAGAAGAACACAGCGAAAGCTTCGAGGCTTTTTGCCGCGAGCAGGAGAACGTTTCTGTTGGCGACATTTCGGGCATTACTGACGACTCGGATGACTATGACGACAGCGATATGAAGATCGCTTCCTGCGACGTTTCTTTTGAAGACGAAGACAACGAGCCCACCGTCGAGGTCGAAGCGCCTGCCGCAGTTACAGACGACCGCGATGACAAGCTTGATATCATGAACGCCATCTCGCGCCACTATCGCGACAGCAGAGAGCAGGCACCCGCCGACAAAAAGACAGATCCCAAACCCGAAAAAACACCCGAGGCAAAGACTGAATGTGCCGACGGCAAGTGTGATCTTGCTTGTCCCGAGGGTGAGGTTTGTGTTATCGAAGACGGCGTGAAGCGTTGCAAGCCCATCGACAACGAAACGCTGAAAAAAGCATTCGGTGACGGTGAGGACGAGCTTTTTGGCGGATATTCCAAAAAGAAAAAGAAAAAATCCCGCGATCTTTCGATCGATGAGCAAGCGGATGACGAATCCGAAACAGAAACAGAAGAAAAAACCGAAAAGTTTTCGAGATATGACGAAAACGGCGAAAAGATCGAAAGAGATTCAAAATTCTTCTCGCCCGTTTACGAATTCACCAAGGGTTGTGCCCCCGAAACCATCTTTTCAAAGCTGCGCGTAAAGCTTCTTTCGTCCTGCTTTGCCATGGTTGCGGTGTTCTTGCTTCTCATTGCAAGTTTTTACACCGAGATAGCGCCCTCCATCGGACTTCCGCACGCATCGGTTTTTGAACCCGGCAAAACGGGTGCCATATTCATGCTTTTTGATCTGCAGCTTCTTTTCTTTGCGGTGATCTTAAAGCTCAACAGTTTTGTCCGCGGCGCGGTGGGACTTTTTACAAAGCACAAAACGAGCGAAAGCGTTGCTTTTGTTTCGGTTGTTGCCGCCCTTATACATACCGTAACCCTCGTGGTAGCCGCCCCCTACAGCAAGGAGCTTGTTCCCGTTTGCTCGGTGGCGTGCCTTTCGGTTTTGCTTCTTGCAATTTCCGATTTTCTCAAGGCAAAAACAGAGTTCATATCTTTCCGCGTTGTGGGATCAGAAGCCGACAAATACGCCTTTAAGGACATTTCTTCGTCTGACGAAAGCACACCCGACGAGATCGTAAAGTACGTTCCCGAAGGCTCGAACGTGCTGGATATCCGCAAGGTATCGTTTGTCGAGGATTTCTTTAAGAGAAACACCAAGGAAGCCCCTGCCGACAAGCACGTGGGCAAGATCATTCTTGTTGCCGTTATTGCATCTCTTGCCGTTTCGGCGGTTTATTGCGGCATAAACGGCGTGCCGGTGTATAAAGCATTGTGCGCCTTTGCATCGGTGCTTCTCACCACCGTTCAATCTTGTATGCTTTTGGGTACAAGCCTTGCCGAATCAACCTTCTCGCAGGAAGCGGCAAGAAAAAAATGTGCCTTTATCGGTCATGAGGTAACAGAAGATTTCGAAAACGTTTCGGTCGTTTCGTTTAAGGATACCGAGGTCTTCCCGCCCAAGGATGTGAAGCTTATCAATTTCCGCAATCTCGGCCCCGCCTCGCACGATTGGTACCTTATCATAATGGAAAGAATAACCAAGCTTATCGGCGGTCCGATGTCCGAAATTTTTGCCAGAGCTATGTCGAATATCGACATTGACCACACCGACGATAAGGTGGTGGATATTGCCCCCGACGGAGTGTGGGTAAAGCTTGACGGCGAAAACTACTATCTCGGTACGGCAAGCTATATGACGGCGAACAATTTTGAAATTTATACAAATTCCGACGTGATCGATCTTGACGGTTGCGATGTAAAGCCCAACACAACCCTTTTCCTTGCAGATTCCAGCTATGTCGTAATGACCTTCTCGCTGAAATACGAGCTTAACAGAGGCTTTGAATCGGTGCTTCGCAAGCTTTACACCCAAAACATCTGCGCTCGTATAAAAACGCTTGATCCTTGTATCAACAACGATTTCATCAGCGCAGAGCTTCGCCGCCCCGAACGCCTTTTCAGCGTGGTAAAGGGCGAACAACCCGACGAAGTTGTAAAGAGAGAAGAATCCATTTCCACAAGCCTTGTTTCGACGGGCGAGGGAGGACTTATCAATTCTTTCCTGCTTATCCGTAAGCTCAAAAAGCTTCTTAATATCAACGGAAAGCTTAAGGTTTGCGCTGTTGTGCTTGCATTTTTGATCGCATCGCTTGCCCTTTTGCTCGGCGGCGCAGTGTTGCCCCCTGCGGTGATCTTGTTGATCCAGCTTTTCTTCGTCGTGCCTGTTTATCTTGCATCTAAATTTGCGGCGAAATGATTTTTAAAATTTGTGAACGTCCCAAGGTGTAACGCCTTGGGATGTTTTTTGTTTGCAGAACCAAAAATCGTAGGGCAGGGCCACCGTCCTGCCGTTTGCTTTGGAATTTAATCGTTGGCAAAAAACAACAATATCGTAGGTCAGGGGCTTGCTCCTGCCGTTTGGTGTGGGATTT
>JAFYUZ010000064.1 GCA_017549365.1 Clostridia bacterium | reverse complement strand
TAATAGTGCCGGTATACAATACTGAAAAGTATTTGCCTGCTTGTATTGAAAGCCTGATAAATCAGACTTTTACAAATCTTGAGATAATTCTGATAAATGATGGTTCAAAAGACAACAGTGGCAATATTTGTGACGAATACGCACAAAGAGACAACAGGATCATCGTTATTCACCAGAAAAACAAGGGAGTCTCAAAAACCCGTAACCTAGCCCTTTCAATTGCGAGCGGCGATTATATCGGATTTGTAGACAGTGACGATTGGATTGAACCCGAAATGTTTGAGTACCTGGTAACTAATGCCATCAAATACAATGCGGATATTTCAAGATGCGGACTTGCTGTGGATACTCCGGACACTCACCTTTCAAATCATCCTATAAAATATCATCAGCCAAGAGTTCTGTCAAAAAGCGAAGCTTTGAAAGAAATTGTTACCGAATTGGAAAATGCAAGTTCCTGTACAAAAATAATTAAAGCAGATATCGCAAAAAGCGAACACTTTGACGAAACGCTAAGTTACAGCGAAGACTGGAAATACAACTATGACATTGCAAGAAAATCAAATGTATTCGTGTTCTCTGACACTATTATGTACCATTACATCAAAAGACACGACAGCTCAACCAACAATTTGAACGAAGATAACATAAGAAGCGGGATGACAGTGTTTGATTATTTTTACGAAAACGAAAAGAACAACACTGAGCTTTTTCCTTACGTTTGCAAAGGTTATTACTGGGAAGTATCTACCATCACAATACGAGCTATCCTCGTTGACAAAGCCAATACACAAGCTTTCAAAGAAATGATTAAAAGCTTTCGCAAGAAGGAAAAACAAATTTTACCCAACTTGTCGAATTCGAAGCAAAAAATAAGAACTGTGATGATGTGTCACTTTATGTGGTTGTATAAAATCAACATGAGGATTAGACATAGCAAGTTCTTTACAAACTCAAAAGCTGTATTGAAGCGATGATAAGTTTTAGCCATATTGTTAAAAACTAAAATTTCACAATTCGGAGGTTAAATATTGAAAAAAATCTTATTCCTATTGGAAGATTTGCGATATGGCGGAGTCGAAATGTCGTTTGTTAATCTTGTGAATGCGATTGATGGGCATAAAATAACCCTACTGACTTGGGGAAAGGAGGATGCTCTATCATGTAAATTGAAAAACAAAAACATTAGAATAAAGCGAATTCCGCCTTTTATTTCCAATTCACTATATTCTTTTTTAAAATTATTCATCAAACCCGAAAAAGCAACCATGTATAAAACTTGGGTAAATAAATTGTTAATTCACTTTCACTTGGTGCTTACGCAATATGATGTAACAATCAATTACCACTACAAAAATAACGCCAGCCTCTTGCGAACATTAAAAAAGAACGGTAATTTCGTTGCTTGGTATCACTCGAGCAAATATTATGATTACCATTTCCAAGAAAAATACACACACAAATACAACAAAATAGTCGTAGTAAATGACTTGTGCGCCGAAGTTATTTGCAGGCACAATCCCGCGCTAACGGACAAAATAACCTCCATCGAAAATCTGGTACCTTACAGCGAGATAATGGAAAAATCGAAAATTGGCGAAGATCTTTTTGAAAAAGATTGTTTTAACATAGTAACTTGTGCAAGACTTGACCAGGAAAAAGGTATCGACACAGCTGTTGAAGCTTGCAGAATACTAAAAGAAAAGATCTCGGGCTTCAAATGGTATCTTATCGGCGACGCTATTGACTCCAAAAAAGAATATGAAAACCAGATCAAAGAACTTATAAAAAAATATGAGCTCGAAGACACTTTCATCCTCTTGGGCAGCAAACAAAATCCTTTTCCCTATTTTGCGCAATGCGATTTGTATGTTCAACCATCAAAAGAAGAAGCCTGTCCGCTCACAACTACAGAAGCGCAAGTGTGCGGTGCTGTAATAGTGGCAACCGACACTGTGGGTGCCAGACATTTGATCAAAAACGGAGAAACCGGAATAATAACCGACAACAATCCTGACGCTTTAGCTGAAGGAATATACGAAATGTATAACGACAACGAGAAAAGAAATTTTATCTCAGAAAACGTTAAAAAGCTTGATTTCGAAGAAAGCAACCAAAAAATATTGAACAAGTTTTACGATCTTATAGGAGTTACAACAGACCGTGAGTAGAATGGAATATACCTTTAAAAACGCAAAATACTCATTGATATCTCAATTTGTAAGTCTTGTTTTGACTTTTGTATCAAAAACTGTGTTTTTAAGGGTTTTGGGAGCTACTTATTCGGGCGTCGGCGGACTGTATTCAAACGTTTTAGGCATATTAAGCCTTGCCGAACTTGGATTCAGCTCTGCCATGGCTTTCGCTTTGTACAAACCGACTGCCGACAATGACGTTGAAAAGCTAAAATCGCTGATGTATGTGTACAAACGGTTTTACAGAATAATCGCCGTTGTAATTGCCGTTTTGGGTTTGTGTCTTGCTCCTTTTTTGAAATACGTAATCAAGGGCGGAGAGGTTATCGGTTATGACAGATTAACCGTTTATTACCTTTTGTTCCTATTTGACACTGTAAGCAGTTATTTTGTGTCTTATAAATATTCGGTGCTTTACGCCGAACAAAAAGGTTATGTCTGCACTAACATAAACCTTATTTGGACAATCGTTAACACAACTGTAAAAACGCTTGCATTATTCGTTGTTAAAAGCTACCTTGCATATCTGATTATAGGAATAGTCATAAACCTTATTCAAAAGGTATACATGAACTCGTTCCTTAACAAACGATACAGTTACTTGAAAGATAAGAATTGCAAAAAGTTATCCAAAGAAGATTCTGATTCTATCAAAAAGAACGTTAAAGCACTCATCTTCCACAACATCGGCGGAAGAATGGTAAACCAGACAGACAGCATCATCATTTCCGCTTTCATCAACATAACCGTTACGGGATATATTTCATTTTACACAATGGTTATGAATGCAGTAAATTCCGTGATAAACACCATACTCGGTTCGGCGGTTTCGTCGATTGGAAACGTGGTAGCAAAAGAATCTGTTGAAAAGCAAAAGTCGATTATTGACAAGTACGTATTCGTAAACTCTTATATTTCGGGTTTTGCTTGCGTTGGATTTTTCGTTTTGCTTTCCCCCTTTGTTGAACTGGTATGGGGAAAAGAATTGCTCATCCCCGACATTGTGCTGTTTTTCCTTGTGTTATCAATTTACGTTTCTTACCAGCTGAATTGCATAAACAACATAAAATCCGCGGCAGGCATTTTTGACCAGGACAAATACGTACCCCTATTGCAGTCGGTAATAAACCTTGCGGTTTCCGTAGTATTGGCAAAACATATAGGACTTGCAGGCGTATACATCGGTACTGTCGTTCAAGGTGTGGTTGCGCTTATAATCAAAGTGGTGATAACCTACAAGGCTATGTTCAAATCGGGAGTAATCGGTTATTTGTTGGGACAACTTTTACACTTGATATTGGCAACAGTTTCAACAGTTTTATGCATAATTCTTAAAAACATATTGTTTGTAAACGGTGTTACTTTCTTAAGTTTTGGCATAATGCTTGTTATAGTTTGCGCATTAACAAACGCAATACTTTTGATAGGCTTGTGGCACAAAAAAGAAATGAAATACTGTATAGATCTATTTAAAGGAATTGTTAAAAAATGCACGCATATCTGATTCTTGCGCACAACAATTTCGGCGTTTTGAAAAAGCTGATACAAATGCTTGATAACGAGTCGAACGATCTTTACATTCACATAGACAAAAGTGTGAAGGATTTTGACTTTGAATACTACAAGAGCATTGCCTCTAAATCCTGTGTTTATTTTACGAACAGGGTAAATATTTCATGGGGCGACTACTCTATGGTAAAAGCTGAATACTTATTGCTGAAAAAAGCTCACGAAAATCATCACAGATACAAATATTATCATCTGATCTCAGGTGTTGATCTTCCGCTGAAAACAGCAGACGAGCTTCATGCGTTTTTCGATGCGCAATATCCGAAAGAATTTATCCATTTTGCAAAAAGCATGAACAATATAGAGTTGAGCCGTGTAAAGCACTACCACTTTTTCACAGGCAGACGCAATATTTTCAACAGGCTTATGACCAAGGCCGAGCAAATTTTTCAAACTATTCTCGGCATAAACAGAGTTAAAAAAACAAAGGTTGCAAGAGGATCGCAATGGTTCAGCATTTCTGATGATTTTGTCAGATATCTTTTGGACAATGAAAAGCAGATTAAAAAGCGGTTAAGATTCACTTTTATTCCCGACGAATTCTTCGTTCAACTTGCCGCAGTAAATTCCCGCTTTGCGGACAATCTGTATTGCGACAGATTCGACAACAGCAACGAGCAGAACCTGAGGTTGATTGATTGGACACGCGGACACCCATACACGTTCAATGAAGAAGACTTTGATGAAATAATGAATTCCGGATGTATGTTTGTGCGAAAGCTGACCGACGACAACAAACTTCCCGACATGATATTTGAAAGAATATCGAAATAAAACGAAAGAAGGTGATTTTGTGAGAAAAGAATTTGAAGATTTCGTCAGTGTGATAAACAACGTTATTTTCGACAAGTCTATTGACGTTAAAAACATAGATCTTGAAAAAACTTATCTTCTTGCAAAATCACACAACATGCGCACCATATTCTTTGCTTTCGTTAAAATGCACTTTGCGCACGATTCGAAAATTTTTGCAAAACACGAGCGAGAGTATGATCTTTTAAACTACAAGCATGTTTTACAATGCAAAGAATACGCAGAGCTATGTTTGGAATTAAAGCGAAAAAGCATAAGATACATTCCCTTTAAGGGCATACTTCTGAAAGACCTTTATCCTTCCCCATCAATGCGAGAAATGTCTGATGTTGATGTTTTGGCAGACAAGAATAATCTTTCGCCAATCAAAGACTTTCTCATCGGACGCAGATACTCTTTTGAACACAAAGGCCACCACGACGTATACACAAAAGATCCGGGGTTATGTTTTGAGATACACGAAGCCTTGATTGACAAACAACGAAACACGGGCTTTGACAAATATTTTGATGATCCCTGGAAAATGACAATAGGAGTTGGATCGGAATCTGCTCGTCTATCTCCCGAAAATGAATTTATTTACCTTCTTGCCCATTTATACGGGCATTTTCACCAGGGCGGAACAGGTGTGAGAAGTATTCTTGATATATACCTGTTCAAGCAAAAGCATCAGCTTGATTTTAGCTATATACGCTCTGTTTTAGAGAAAAACGGAATCCTTGAATTTTCCGAAAACATATTGAGGTTATCCGACGTATGGTTTTCAGACACATCCCCCACGGCCCTCTCAGACGAGCTTGGCGAATACGTTATCACATCGGGTTCCTACGGGACCATCGAAAGAATGACTCTTGATCTGAGCAATTCGGATTCTTCAAAGACAAAAAATATATACAAAACCGTTAAACGAAAGCTTTTTTTAAACAAAAACGAAATACAAAAAAGATACCCTTGGACCAAGAACATACTGCTCTTTCCCATTGCTTATTTTGCAAGAGCTTTTGATATAATGACAAAACACAACAAAGAGGCAAAACATTGGTTGAACGAATTCAAGTCAATGGATGAAAAAAAGCTTAAAGAGCACAAGGAGCGCATGCGGCGCTTCGGTGCAAACCCGTAAAGCGGACTTTCAGCAAAATCTTTATTGGTGTTAGTAACCGCAAAATCTGAAACGCTATTTCCGAAAGGAGCTAATCATGGAAAAAACTTTTGAACTCGATATCAAACGACTGGCTTTTGAACTGTTATACAAATCGTGGATTATAATCCTTGCCGCAATACTGTTTGCAACAGGCGCTTTTGTATACGCCAAGACCCGACTCACCCCAAGATATACGGCTTCTGCCTCATTATACGTAAACAACTACGACAGTCAGGTAAATTCCGAGATCAAAAAGGTAAGCAGCAGTGATATATATACGGCACAGGCATTGGTACAGACTTACCTCACCTTCTTATCGACCGACAAGGTACTGGATGAGGTTTCTCTTAAACTTGACAACAAATTCACCGCTTCGCAGATCAGAGGTATGATGAGTGCCAGCGTTCTCAACGAAACAGAAATTTTTCAAGTTTCCATAACAAGCACAAACAAAGAAGAAGCAACTCAGATCGCCAACATCATTGCGGACATGGCACCTGCGGTTATTACCAATTACATTGAGGGCAGTTCTGTAAAAGTCGTTGACTATGCAAAAGTTCCCACTATGCGCTCCTTCCCTGTTTACAGAAAGTATATTTTTCTCGGCTTTGTTTTTGGCGGCGGACTTGCGGCAATCATTATAATCCTCATGTTCCTATTTAACTCAAAGATTATGAACGAAGACGACATCAAAAAACTGTTTAACGCTCCCGTGATTGGAAAAATACCCAACTTTACACAAAAAGGTACATCCGATTACGATTACAAATACGGATATAAATACGGATACAGATACAAAACCAAAGAATGAAAGGATGTGTGAGCAAAAATGAAACTTTGGCACAAAAAGACAGATAGCAACATGCTTGTTGTACAAGAACGCGAACATATCCTGTCTCAAAAAACCGATTTCTTTATCAGAGAATCATACAACACTTTAAGAAGTAACGTCACCTTTTCTCTCACCGGCAAAGGTTGCAAGACCGTAGCGGTTACCAGCACCAACCCCGGTGAAGGAAAAAGTATAACAGCTCTTAACCTTGCAATCGCTTACGCCGAGATCAACAAGCGTGTCTTGCTGATCGACTGCGATCTCAGAAAGCCCAAAATCCACAGACTTTTGGAGATTATCCCCTCGCCCGGTCTTTCCAATATTCTCATAAACCAAAATGCACCCGAGCAGACCATACAAAGGATCGAACAGTTCAATATCGACGTTATCACCTCGGGCGATATTCCGCCAAACTCAACGCAGCTTTTGGAATCAGAACAGCTGGAAGAGTTGCTTGATTACGCCAACGACAAATATGATTACGTTATTCTCGACACGCCTCCGATAAACGTAGTTATTGACGCCTGCATACTTGCAAAATATACTTCGGGCATCATTTATATAATCAAGCAGGACTTTGCGAAAAAGGACAGTATTATAAATGCAGTAAAGCAGCTTGAATTTTCGCAGGGACGTATTATCGGATTTGTTCTTAACGACATCGTCGACAAAGGTCTTTTGAACTTTGCTTACAACAGCAAATACGGAAAAGGCAGATACTACAAGAACAGATACAAATACTATAAATACGAATACAGATCAAGAAACAACGCCACAGAAAACGCCGATCAACCAAACGACAACAGCGCTATCAAAAAAGGCAACACCAAAGCAAAAAATCAAGAGGGCAAAAAATGAAAAAGCGAAAACGTTCAAAGAAAATCCTCTTGATAGTACTTGCAATAATAATTGCCGCCATGCTGATATTCGCGTATGTTCAAAGGAATAACATACGGGCAATCATCTATGCAGGTATGTACAACCAAGAAGAACTGAGGCAAAAAAACGAAGAGGTTGACAACCAACTTCATTCTGTTGTTCAGAAATTGCCCGATATCAACGTGCAACCGTTGACCGCGGAAGACAGACAGAAGCTGAATAGCGGCGAACTTTCCGAAGAAGACGCGATAGCAATTATAACGGGTACTGCTCTACCGCAACAACCGCAAGAGCCTACGCCGCTTCCTGACGAACTTGTGGCAGGCACAGAAAACATTCCCACAACCGAGAAAACAGAAGAGTCTTTGCCTGAGGAAGAAGAAATCCCTAAAGAGGACGCTTCCGAACAAGGTGAAACAGTTGAGGTCCCCGCGCCCGAGCAGGTTACAGAACCTGTCCCGCCGCAACAAGAACAAGTTCCCACCCCCGAAACACAAGATCCTGGCACGCAAGGCGAGATTGCTGTTCAACCTCAGGCCCCTGTCGAGGTCGAACCTATTTCGGAGCCGGAACCTGTTCCCGAGCCCGCCACAGATCCCGTTGACGAGCCGGGGGCAAGGATAAATGTTATTGTGGCACAGTTCTACCTGCTGAAAGCCGAATATCTGAACAATATAGACAATCTTATTGCTCAAGGACAGGCAGAGCGACACGCAATACCGAAACCCGAAAGAACTCTTTCTGTCAAGCTCGATATGGCGAAAAAATACGCCGCCCTCGGAAGCATTCTTGAAGCGGAATGTGACAAGAGAATGAACGAGCTTCTGAAAGAGCTTGAAGCAGAGCTTAAAGCTATTGGGCAAAGCACATCGGTAATTTCTGAAATAAGAAATCTTTACAACGAAGAAAAGGCAATTAAAAAAGCCGCATTGATAGAAGCATACTATCCCAAAGGATAAAAAACAAAAAAATCAATCATAAAGGAGTATAACGGCATGATGAAAAAACTCTCTTGCCTGCTGCTGGCAATTCTTTTGATCCTTCAGATCGGAGTTACTGTTATTGCAGACGAACACTTTGACCGCGTTGACGTAAAGGGCAAACTGCAGATTGCAAAATCAGGCATTGTCATCACCAACACAACAGGAAATGCGACCTCTTTTACAAAGAACGATGCTGATGATTTCCCCAAGTTCGACTACCTCTACACCCTTAATATGAAGAGTGTACGCGATAAATTTACCAAATATTATAATGACTGGGCAGAAATTATCGGATACGTAAACCCCGACGAAGAAAAGGCGGCAGAGCTGACCGAAAAGCTTAACGCCATGAAGATCACGGGTGAATTTACCATCGAGGTCAAATACGACTCTTCATTAAAAGTTCCCGAAGAATACTTTAAAAACGGCGAAATGATCGGATTTGACGACAACGTAAAGATCGTTTTCGGCAATGATGTCCGCAAGCTGACAATCGGTGATGAGGAAAACACCCTTACCATCACAGTTTCGCTTCTTGGCAAGGAAACCGACGGCACCCGTCCCGGATATGTGCTTACAAAGGAACTGATGGAAAACATCGAAAGATACCTTTGCAATTTCACTCTGAAATGCGAAGGTGTTGAAACCACAGAATACGGAACATTTGAGGTCCGGGGTAAGTTAACGGGCTTCACCCTTGCCAGCGGCAGATCCGCATCTGTAAAAATAGATTACAAGACCGTCCCCGAATATGCAACCGCAAGCTGTACAGTTAAAAAGAAGGCTGCTGTCATTCCCGGCGCAGGAGAAATTCCCGGCGGTGGCAGTCACGATGCACCCACATACACCATTTCTTTCGACGTTGACGGTGACAACACAGTTGTTGCTCCCGTAAAGAGAGCAAAGGACGCGATTATTAAGCGCGAAGACTTGAGAATCCCCCACAAGGACGGATATTCTTTCAAGGGTTGGTACTTTGACGAAGCGCTTACAGATAAAGTCAACGGCGATATCAGATTTACACAGAACATGATACTCTACGGCTCGTGGCAGAAAGCCAACAGCGCAGTAAAGCTTGATGATACAGACCATTTTGCATACGTTATCGGCTATCCCGACGGCACGGTAAAACCCACAAATTCGATAACCCGTGAGGAAATTGCAACAATCTTCTTCCGCCTGCTTCTTGAAACAGAGCGCAACGCCATCTTTACAAAGGAAAACGGATTTACAGACGTTTCTGCCGATCGTTGGTCGAACACAGCCGTTTCCACCATGGAAAAGGGCGGATTCATCAATGGTTACGAAGACGGAAGCTTTGGACCTCAGAAAAATATCACAAGAGCCGAGTTTGCAACCATTGCATCGCGACTTGATACCATGACAGAAAACGCAACCCACAGTTTCTCGGACATTTCGGGACACTGGGCAGAAAAATACATTGCGGACGCAGTTGCAAAGGGCTGGATCGCAGGATATGAAGACGGAACATTCAGACCGCAACAGTTTATTACAAGAGCAGAAGCAATGACGATCATCAACAGAATGCTCAACCGCTTTGTAAACGAAGAAGGCCTGCACAAGGATGCGATTTTGTGGCCCGACAACAGCAACACTGCATGGTACTTCTACGCGGTTGAAGAAGCCACCAACTCCCACGATTACATAAGACAGACCGACGGCGTTTATGAAATATGGACAACCATGCGCGCCAACAGGAACTGGGCAGAATTGGAAAAATAAAAGGGGTGTGAATTGATGAAAAAAACAACAAGTTTCAAAAAGCTTTTGTCGGTGCTTGTTTGCCTCTCGATGCTTTGCACAATTTTGGTTTTCCCAAATGCGGTGTCGGCGGCAACCTCAGCAACAGTAAGCGGAATTTCGGCTGACAACGGTGTTTCGCTGAACTGGAACAAGAGCATCAGAGACAACGGCAACGGAACATACACGCTGACACTTTCTGCAAAAACAGAAATCAGCAAAACTATTCTTAACAGAGATATATATACCGCCGAAAATGGCTACTACGTTGTGCCCGAAGACGGCAAATATATCGTCCAGGCATGGGGTTCCAATGGTGGCAAGGGTTCGAACGTAAACGCTGCCATTATCGGAACAAACATGAAAGAAGGCGGTAAAGGCGGTAAGGGCGGTTACGTTGAAGGCGTACTCGAACTGAAAAAAGGCCAGATAATCGCCTATACCGTAGGTAGTAACGGTTCTACAACCGAAGTGTCAGGCGAGGGCGGCGGTGTTAACGGTTCGGGCGGAAGCCACGGCGGTTACGGAAGCTACGCCATCGGCGGCGGTGGCGGATATACCGCAGTTTATATCTATGAAGCCGGCGACACTATTGATTACGAACACACAGACAACTACGTTCTCATCGCAGGCGGCGGTGGCGGCGGCGGTGCAGGACACAGAGATCAGATCAGAACGGCCGACGGTGGTGACGCGGGCGATATGCGCACCAGCGCCAGCGATACACTTACCGCAGAGCAGAACCACGGCGTTGCAGGTAGATACTACGCAGGTTCGAACGGTATTTCCAACAGTAACAACGACGATTACGTAGGTCAGGGCGCTACAAACCTGCCCGGTGAGGCAAACAGCACCGTATGGGGCTGGATGTCCGCATCAGCAGGTAACGACTGGCTTGCCACAACTATCACAACCAAAGCAGGCGGTCTCGGCGGTGACGGTAACGGTCGAGGCGGTGCCGGCGGCGCGGGCTTTGCCGGAGGCGGCGGCGGTATTCAGCACAACATCATCACAGCATCCGACTGCGGCGGCGGTGGCGGCGGTTCGTCGTTTATCGCGGCAAGCGTTGGCACAGTTGACGAAACATACAGATCCTACATGGCAACAGAAAACGAATCCACCACAGGTGGTTCGGTAGTAATCACCTCTATTATCGGAAATGTCGAAGAATATTCTGCCTTGAGCGACTCGATGATAGTCGGTAGTGTGAGCGAATACTTTGATATTGTTTCGGGCGGAAACGTAAACGGCAAAACCTTCAGTTTCACAAACATCGACATTGAACCCACAATATCGTCAGGCTCCACTGTTGCAAGAGTTGAAGTGGTTGTTAAACCCAGAGAAGGCTTTGCCGGCGGTAACAACGTTCCCCTTCTCGAAAACCTTACGGTAAAAACTGCTTCCGCCGACACATACACTTTTGACGTAGACGGCAACCCCACAACAGACAACGTAAATGTACCGTGGACGCAAAAGATCACAGCAAAAACAATCTATGCGTCAGCGGGTGATACGATAAACACCGCAGACCTTTATGAGTACAGCAACGTACAGGACAAGGTCGGCACAGATAACAACTACTCTTTTATAGCAAATATATCCGATTGCGTAGTTGAAGGAATTGACAGCGAAAGCTTTGCTGCTCCCGAAGAGACAACAAGATACAACGTCAGCTATACAGTTACAGGAAAAACCACTGCCGCCAAAGTTGGCACACCCGTTGACTGCACAGTTTCTGCCACAGCAGTTGTTGACGTATCGGGATTTTCAAATGTCCCGGTTGACGGTGCAAACAATGGATATAACAAAACGTTAAAGTATAATAGCGATGACAACACCTACGACTTGATAATAGAGCACACTGTTTCGGCAATCCCGGGGTCAGGAAGTACAGTAACGTATTCTGACACAATAGCAGAAGTAAAAGACGGATCTTATACAACCGCGGGAAATTACACACACAAAATTACAGAAGACGGTTATTACCTGATACTTTTGCGCGGTGCCGACGGCGGTAACGGCGGAGATACCTGTGCAAAGGGTTTAACGACCCAACCTAGACATGGATACGGTGGTGCAGGAGCATCGGGAAATTACTCATATATGCTTGGCAAATTTGATAAAGACGATGTTCTTGATTTAGAAATAGGAGCTTCGGGAGCAAATGGAGAAGATAGAATTAGGCATACTGTAGGCACCACGATTGAAGCGACATCTACTGCCGGTTATGGTGGTGGATATACTGCAGTTTCACAGGATGGAAAATATTTTGCAATTGCAGGTGGCGGTGCCGGTGGCGGAGGTGCTTTTTCATCACAGGTTTTGCTAGGAGATGATGTGAGAGCACATGGATATTCTGGAACTCAAGGATCGCCATTTGAAATAAAAGAAGACATGCTTTCTGTTAAAGACTGTAATGGTGGTAACGGCACAAACGGTTCTCAAACAACAGGAAATAGCGTTATGGCGTTTCAAGCCGGGGTAAGTGGTTCATCTTATGTATATTCTCCATATTCTATTGATAATTTTAAATTTTTCGATTCGTATTATGAAGATATAGTAAAGACAGATACATTTTTAAGCATAATTTCAACAGAAGTTGTTCCAGGTGCATCTTCGGATAGCCATAAATGCACAGACACAGACTCCGGGCTTACTGCTTGTCCTTCTGAATCGCTAAAAAAATCACACACCGAGCTTACAAACCTTAAAGATACCGCTGGTATCAAGATTTATAAAATAACAAGAACAGTAGAAGAAGTTGAACACGAAGATCTTCGTAAAAACTTTACTCTTGGCGGCGAAATATCCAAATACTTCGATATAGTAGGCGTTGAGGTAACCGGCGCAGTACAGGCCGACGAACCTGTGATCACAAGAGGCGGCGAAAACGAAACAAGCACCTTCTCTGTTTCCAACATAACTGCCAATACAGAAGATTCCATAATCACATACACGGTAAAACTTTCTCCTAAAGCAAATTTCCTTGGTGGTAACGACGTCCCCGTTCTTGCCTCAAGCAGTGAATATGCAACAGGTCTTAAAATCCGACGTACCGATGTAACTACTACTGAAAGCGATGACTTCGGAGACCTTGACCCCAAGGATTCTTCCGACTATGCAAACGTGGCAATTCCCGAATACGAGTTTGATTTGGAAACACACGATGCAACAATAGTCAAGGGCGACAGTGTTAATGTTTCCGACCTTTACGATGAAGTGGCGGATATTCCCGAAGACTGGAGATCCGATTATGTCGTTTTGAAGGCAAGTCTTGATGGAACAGACGGGCAGGAAACAGTTTCTCCCGTTGTAACCACAGAATACATGCTGAACGTTGAACTTGCACCCAGCGAGGACGGCACAAAGGCGATAGTTGCTCAGCCTGCAGAAAGCATAAAGGCATCGAAGCCTGCTACCATTTACGTTGAATACGATGTTGATTATGAGGGACTTGTGAACATCACCCCCTCCAACACAGAAAACGCGCAGTATCACGAAAGCTACACCACAATCCTTGATGGTGCAGGACACGTGATGCC
>JAFYUZ010000063.1 GCA_017549365.1 Clostridia bacterium | reverse complement strand
CCTGCGAACAAACATCCTCTTTTCAAGCTTTGACACAAAGGTGATCTCGGTTACAAGCTGCAACCCCGACGACGGAAAAAGCACCGTTTCGTTCGAGCTTGCAAAAAGCCTTGCCGAGGTTGGAAAAAAGGTTTTGTTTGTGGATGCCGACATGAGACAGTCGGATTTCATCACCAAACACACAGCAACAGTCGATCTTAAAGGTTTCAGCCATTTTCTTTCGGGACAGGCGCCCATAGGTGAAGTGCTTAATTCCACGGATTACGAAAATCTTTACGTTATCTTTTCGGGAGTATATCCGCCCAACCCCACAGAGCTTCTGACCAGCAAGGTGTTTGCCGATTTTGTTGCCGAAGCAAAGGAAAATTTTGATTTCGTGATAATCGATACTCCGCCTCTTGGACTTGTTTCGGATGCGGCGGTTTGCATTGCGCAAAGCGACGGAGTTGCCCTGGTGGTTTCGAGCGGCAAAACCAGCCTAAAAAAAGCCAAGGAAGTAAAACGTGTCATCGAAGCCATCGGAACCAAGATACTCGGATGTATTCTAAACAACGTAAGATCGAGCAAAAACAAGAGATATTATTACAGATACTATTAAGAAAAAGCCTCGGATTTCCGAGGCTTTTTTGTGTTTACCGTGTCAGTTTTTTGATCCATTTGTAGCTTTGGCATCTTATAAACGCCGCGCCACATTTGAAGATCTGGTCGGCATTCAGCAAAAATACGATGATGTATGGGTCAAGCTCCCACACAAACGCCGCAAGAAACGACGTGGGAAGAACAATGCCCCAGATGCTGATAAGATCGTTGATGAAGACGAATTTTGAATCTCCGCCGCCGCGGATGATGCCGATATTAACAGGCATCTGATATGACGTGCCGATGCAGGTGATGCAAAGAACAAGAATAAATTGCTCTGCCATGGCTTTTGTGGCAGGCTCGAGATCGTAAAGCGCAAGAATAGGGAAGCGCAGAACGAAAAGCAAAGCACTCGTTATAAGTCCTATGCCCACAAACATAAGTTGCAGGGTGTTGACGTAGCCTTTCAATTTGTGGGTTTCGCCCTTGCCTATGGTCTTGCCGATTATAACGGCGGTGGCGGATGCCGCACCGACAGATGCCACTTTCAATACCTGGAAAAGGGTGGACGCCACAGAGTTTGCGGCAATTGCCGAATCGTTAAGATGGCCGAGTATTACCGTTTGCAAAGCCGTGGAAACGCCAAACATGGCGGCAACCGTGACAAAATAGCCGAAACGCTTGAAATAGTCGGTGTAGTAAGGCTTTTCGGGATGCAAAAGCTCAGCAAGTTTAAGGTGCAGCTTTTTATCCTTGAAGGCGAGATAAAGAATAACGATGATAAGCTCGAGAATGCGTGCCGCAAGGGTTCCTATTGCCGCACCGCGCACACCCATTTCGGGAGCACCGAATTTTCCGTCGATAAGGACGTAGTTTATCGAACAGTTGACAACAAAGGTGACGATGGAAATGTAAAATGAAACTCTTACCGTTTCCACCGCTCTCAAAAGGGCAAGCAAAAGATTTGTTACGGCAAAAACAAGATACGTATATTTGATTATTCCCAAGTATTTCACACCCTCGTCGATTATTGCCTTTGACGGGGTAAAAATGCCCACCATCTGCCTCGGAAAAAAGGTGGCGGTAATAAAAAGAAATGCTCCCACTCCGATGCCGACGGTCAGCGCGCCTGCCGCTAAGGATTTTACGGGGGCGGTGCGTTTTTGTCCCCAGTATTGGCTGGCGTTCACCACAAGAGCGTCAGATAAACCCATGGTTATCTGCTGAAAAACAAATTGTATCTGATTTACCGCCGATACTCCCGAAAGGGATATTTCGTTGTAAGAGCCGACCATGATGTTGTCGGCAAGGTTGACGCCGAGGATGATGACGTTTTGCAAAACGATCATAACGTACAGCGAAAAGAAATTTTTAAAAAAACTTTTGTCTTTTGTCAGTTCCATTTTATCACTCCGATTCTTGTTACCCTGTTATTTTAACTCCGAATCGGTCTTTTGTCAATTTGTTTTTTCTGAAAACATTGTTTCACCTCTGCCCGCTTGATGCCGTCGAGAGTTTTGTTGTTCCCGGTATATTCTGCGCTCTGTCCGTAATCAATCTTTTCTTTGGCATGACCTCTGAGTCCGGGAGCGGCGCTCATATTGATGGTTTTTTCGCCCACATATCTTGTGATGGCTGTTTTGTTGTTTGCATGGTTGTTTGTGTTCTTCTGATTTTGGGATTTTGCTACCCATAATGGTTTTTGTTTTATCGTCTTGCCAAAGTTTAATATGTATATTATCCCACAGGCTTGCCGTCGTTTACCCATTGCCAGTATTCAGCAAGGTTTATATTGTACCATTCGTCTCCATATGGAATTTTCATCATATGAGGTTTTTTGCCGAGAAGAGTTCCGTCGTATCTGTAAAAGTAATTAATACCCTCTTTATAAACATTTATAATTCCGTCTTTTTCAGAAGGCATAGGATAAAGCCCACTTGCACCTACATAATATGGAGTGTAAAATTCAAGAGGGATAATTTCTTCGCCATTTTTATTCACATATCCGCAATACCTCATATCCGGGTGATAAGCGTCGATTACGGGTTCATAGTAATCCGCAGTGAATACCAACGCCACCCCGCAAGGCAGAAAATCTCTTGCCCAAATGTATTTGCAAGGAATAACTATATTTCCGTTTATATCGGCATATCCTTGAAGGTCTGTTTCGGGATCGTCAACAACAATAAGACCATTTTTATACATTCCAACCGGATTTTTCACATTCAGACGATTTCCTTCTTTGTCTATACAATAGTGTCCGTCTCCGGTAAAGATGCGAGCTACTCCATCAGAAAAATCACAGTTTGGTTCATCGGGAAACAGTGTGAAAATATTAATATAACCGTCTGCATCCTCAAGTTTCAGAACCGTTTCACCATTTTCGTTTATGTATTCAAGACAACCATCAAGTTCACGGCATACCGCCGCAAGACCTTCGGAAAAATCGCTTGCTTCATCAAACTGTGCCTCTATTACGATCTCTCCATCGGTATTTAAATATCCGTATTTGCCATCCTTACTGAATTTCAAAAGATCACTGTTGTAAGGCGAATCATATATGTAATCAACGCCTTCGGGTTCTGGAATATCCGGGTAACGGCTTCCCTGCATTTCAAGAATGCTTTCATCTTCAATTTCTGAATATACTTTACCGTTGGAATCAATTATTACACCCTCATCAATTTTGCAATATCCGCTTATTTCACGGCTTTCGTCAAAGTTAATGCGGATATAACTGTAATCGTCTTCCTCGGCATTTATGACTGATTCACCGTATTCCTCATAGAGTTCCTTGGGGACACCGTAAACTGCTTCTGTTCTGTATTTGCTATTGTAATTGATACTGTATACAGACCAGAATCTGAAACCGTTGGAAGCTTCTTTTAATGCCATAACCGCAGTTCCGTATTCTATAAATCCATCGCGCAATACCGAATAGCTTACCTCATATTTGTTGTCCCAACCATAGGAAATCTTCCATACCTTTGCAGAATAGTCAGCAGTACCGCTGTCAAATGTAACTCCGGTAGAACAGTAGTATCCATCTTTATAACAGCATACAGAACCATCATCGTATTGGTAGGTATTATCGTGATCGACTTTTCCGTTCCACACGCCTTCTATAAGCCAGTCAACAAATTTTGCATCATATTTGTAGTGGTCAAGATGAATGTCCGATATGATAAATTCATACCAATAAGGTTTACCGGTGTGTTCATCAAATCCTGTTGGGGGAGCAATATATTTTTCGATTTTTTCTCCATATTCAGGAACGATGCGGATATCAAATGAGCTCATATGATAAAGTTCTTCATAAATGTTTTCTACGGAAGAATCGTAATCGAAATTGCGTGTTCCGAGAATCCACTTGAATTCTTCTTCCAAAGAGTCCCTTTCCTCCCGAGAGGGTTCAACGAGTATGTATGTTAAAGGTTCGTCAATAGGCGTGGTTTCTTCCGTCGATTCCTCAAAAGTATCAGTAGCTTCCGACTGTTGTTCCGTTTGTTGTTCTTCAATCGGCTTTTCCCTTTCGTCTTTGCAGGCAGAAAAAGATAGCAAACACGCAAGTAAGGCAAATACTGCCAATATGATTTTTTTCATAAACAAATCCCTTCTTTGCTTTTAATGATAGTCGTGGTAGGCCATATTATATTCAAATTGTACATCAAAATCAAAAAATTCCAACGGGTCAAAAAAATGTTTTTTACTGTCGTCGCTGAAACTTTTATCGTTTTTATCTACAAATTTGTAAACTCTGAAATCCAGATGAACATCAAACGCTCTTGGATTATAATTTCCCCAACCGCCGGATTTGCCTAATTGAGTACCGGCGTGAAGCGGTTTGTCCTTATTCACAGCAATAACCGCAGTACCAATGCTTATAAAGCCGAGAAACCGGCTTTATAAAACTATATCTTGACATAATGTCTTTTGATATATCTTGTTCATTATCTGAATAAATCAAATACATTCCACCTTGTGTTGAATTGAAAAAGAACATATAAAATGTTACTTGACCTAACCATTCGAAGTCTATATTATACAGTCTGTATTTTTCAAAAAAGTCAACCATTTCCTTAAATTGATCGCTTGATACAAAACCGCTGTACAATAATTGCTCATATGGATTGGAAAGTGAATCTCCTGTTGGATATGTTATCTTTTTCTGTGTAAGATATCTTTCGTTGAGCTTGGCGATAACATCAGTTTCTTTGAGAAGATCTACCATGTTGTCAAAATCTTCTCTGTTAGTTTTGAACATCTTCACTATTTCTTCATTGGTTTCATAAATCTTACCCTGATAGTAAAAAAATCTGATATGAATAATATATACACAAAAAAGCACAAAGTAGCTGATAAATACGACGGTTGCCAGCCTTTTAAGGAAACGTCCGATTGATACCTGGTTTTGCATCCGGATGGCCTTCATAATACATCTGTATTCCTTTCTTAACAAATTTGTGGTCTTCTTTGTTATCTCCATAAAATTCTTCCGGATCATATGCTTTGTCGTGTTCGGATATGCCGACAAGTCCCATCATCTGTGATTAATACTGTATATTGACCAGAACCTGAATCCGTTTGAGCTTTCTTTCATGCCGACAACTGCGGTGGCAAAATGATCGTGATCCCCCCAATCGTTAATCACGTCCAGTTTTAACTCATATTTGTATCCGTCAAGTTCGGTTATTTCAAGGATTTTTGTTCGGTAGAAAACTCCGCCGCCTCTGCCCATCTCAAATCTGCGGGTATAATAGTTGTCGTTATAGTGACAGTAATAGAGCATTTCTTTGTCGCTGAATTCAAAAACGGTTTCGTGATCTACTTTGCCGTTCCAGACACCTTCGACAAGCCAGTCAACAAAATTGGCATCATAGGTGTAATATCCGGACAAGGTAAACCCGAAATCATCACCTATTTTGTCACTGTATTCAGAATACAGATCCATATCAAGCATTCCGCGTTTATCAAGAATTTCCTCGGGGATTTCACCAAACTCCAATTGGGGGTCTCTATTATCAATAATCACATGCCAGGCATTTACACCATCATGGCGGGTATAGTAAGGCTTTGCAATGTATTTGATTATTTCGCCTTCATATTCGGGAATATAAAAATAGTTAAGCTCGTTATATTCAAATAGTTTTTCATACGCATTATCGGTATTGCTGTCGTAATCTTCAAGAAATGCGGAGAGAACTATGTCAAGTTTTTCGTGTATCTGGTCAAGTTCTTGCTGAGTAGGCTCAGTCGGAGTATATGTAATAGGTTCGCGTTCTGTGTTTTTTATTATTTCTTCGTCGATACTGTAAATTGACCAGAATCTGAAGCCGTTTGAAGCCTGTTTCATTCCGATAACCATGGTTGTATAGTAAGCTGGTTTGTCAGAATCATCCATATTGACAAAATGCGCTTCGTATTTGTAATCGTCAAGCTCTATAACCTCGTACAGCACAGGGTTGAAGAAAACTCCGCCTCCGCGGCCGCCTTCGGTTCTTCGTGAATAGTAATTCCCGTCGTGATAATAAAGCTGCGTGGTGTCGTCAAACTCAAAGAAAGTATTGTGGTCAATTTTCCCGTTCCACACGCCTTCAACAAGCCAATCTATATATGCACCGTTATATTCATTGTAGCCGGCTGTTTCGAGGTTTCCCGTTTCTTCGCAATACTCATAATAAAGGTCTTCGTCAAATATTCCGTCTTCGTCAAAAATTTTGGGAGACAAATCACCAAACCTTCCGAGAGGATCTTTTTCGTAAAATGTCTTATCCCAAAATTCTATGCCATATTCGCTGATACGAACAGGTTCGGAGATATATTTTGCAATTTCTTCATCGTATGGGGGAACATAAAAATATTCCAATTCATTCCAATAAAAGAGATGTTGATATGCATTATTTGTTTCACAATCATAATCTCCAATAATTGTTGCGGAGATTATGCCGAGTATGTTTCGTATTTTTTCAAGCTCTGCTTGTGTAGGCTCTACAAGTGTGTATGTAAGCGGCTCGTAAACATACTCCGCTTTACTTTCTGTTATATTTTCTGTTGTATTTTCCGCCACAAGTTCTGTTTGTATATCTTTGTTACAAGCAAATAAAGATACAAGACATATAAAAACCGCAAATAATGCATATTTCTTCATAGTTTTTATTCACCTTTCAAATTATTTAATATAATTGCTTAAATCCAAATAAGTAACATCATCGCTTGGATAAAAGTCTTTTGTGTTTATTGAAGAATATCCATTGCATCCATTCCACGTATGAAAATAAGTAATGGTATATTTATCCTTTTATTTATTTAAGCACCTGTAACTGTATTATATCAAACAGATGTTCGCTTGTCAAGAGCTTTCTTAATTTCTTTTTAAGAAAATATCATATATTCTCTTTCTTCCCCATAGAATTGTACAAAGAATATCGGTAAAATTTATAAAGGAGAAAGATTATATGGCTGAATACGGCATTTACAATGATATTGCCGAAAGATGCGGCGGCGACGTTTATATCGGAGTTGTGGGACCCGTCAGAACGGGCAAATCTACTTTTATCAAGCGTTTTATGGAGACCGTCGTGCTTCCGAACATGGAAAACGCATCGGCAAGAGAACGGGCAAAGGACGAAATGCCCCAAAGCGCCCAGGGCAAAACCGTGATGACCACTGAACCGAAATTCGTACCCGACGAGGCAGTGAATATTTCTGTTGACGGGGCGGCTTCGATGAATGTGAAAATGATCGATTGCGTGGGATATATTGTCCCCGGGGCGATCGGACACGTGGAGGACGGAAAACCGCGCATGGTCATGACTCCGTGGTCGGACGAGGAGATGCCCTTTGAACGTGCTGCCGAGATCGGCACGCAAAAGGTTATAAACGAACATTCAACCATTGGTTGTCTTGTCACCACCGACGGAACGATAGGCGAGCTTTCCCGCGAGAGCTATGTTGAAACCGAAAAACGGGTGGTAAAAGAATTGCAGGCGATAAACAAGCCTTTTGTTATAATCCTGAATTCCGCCCATCCCGAATCGGAGCAGGCCGTAAGGCTTGCCCTTTCGATGGAGGAAGAATACGGCGTCCACGTGGCGCTGGTAAATTGCCTTGAGCTTGATGCCGAGGACATAAGGAACATTCTTGCCCTTGTGCTTCTCGAATTTCCTATCCGAGAGATTGAGGTTACAACGCCTTCCTGGGTAGATAAGCTTTGCGATGACCACAGGCTGAAAAAGTGCATTTTCGACAGTATCGTTGCCCGCGCCGATAAAATATCCACCGTCGGCGAGGCAAGGGATGCTTTCTCGCAGGAGATCGAAAACGATTTTGGTTTTTTTGCCGATATAAAAAAGATAGATCTTGCCACCGGAAAATTCGAGCTTGCAGTCGAGGTGCCCGAGCAGTTGTTTTACAACATTTTAGGCGAAGAAACGGGCTTTGAGATCGACGGCAAGGAATCGCTCGTGGGGATTTTGGGCGAGCTTTCGACGGTAAAGCGCGATTACGATAAATTGTCGGCGGCACTTCGTCAGGTGGAGGAAACGGGATACGGCATCGTTACTCCATCCATCGACGAGCTGAAGCTTGAAGAACCCGAGATCGTAAAACAGCCGGGCGGTTATGGTGTTCGCCTGCGTGCCTCGGCGCCGTCGATACACATGATACGCGCCGATATCAAGACCGAGGTAAGCCCGATTGTTGGCAGCGAAAAGCAGTCGGATGAGATGGTGAAATTCCTGCTGAAAGAATTTGAGGAGGATCCGAAAAAGATATGGGAGTCTAATATGTTCGGAAAAACCCTGCACGAGCTTATAAACGAAGGCTTAAACGCAAAGCTTGCCCATATGCCGTACGATGCGCGCATGAAGCTTGCCGATACCTTGCAAAAGATCATAAACGACGGCTCTAACGGACTTATCTGTATTATACTTTGACAAAAAAGAACACCCGAGCGGGTGTTCTTTTTTGCATTTTATTTCTCGTATTTCTTTGTAAACTGTTCACCGCAGCCGTACTTTTCGTAAACGAAGTCGATGTCCTTGTCGCCTCTGCCCGAAAGACAACCGAGAATAGATCCCGACTTGTGCTCCTTGGCATAGCGGATAGCGTATGCAACGGCGTGTGCGCTTTCGACAGCGGGGATAATACCTTCGTAGCGCGAGAGCAGGAAGAATGCTTCCATCGCTTCCTCATCCGACACTGTTTCATAATGAACTCTGCCGCAATCGCGAAGATGTGCGTGTTCGGGGCCGACGCCGGGATAGTCAAGACCGCTGGCAATCGAATAAACGGGAAGGGGTTCGCCGTTTTCGTCCTGGAGAAGATAGCTGTCAAAGCCGTGGAGTCTGCCCTTTGTACCATACTGCATGGTTGCCGCATGGTCGCCCACGTTGTGTCCGCGGCCGAGGGGCTCGATGCCGTAGATTTCAACGGGATCTGCAAGGAAGGGAGTGAACATACCCAAAGAGTTCGAACCGCCGCCAACGCAAGCGCAGATGGCATCGGGCATGATGCCTGTCATTTCAACAAACTGATCTCTTGCTTCGTATCCGATCACCGCCTGGAAATCTCTTACCATCTTGGGGAAGGGATGCGGGCCGAGAGCCGAGCCGATGCAGTAGATGGCGTTGTCATATTCGTTAAGGTATGCTTCAAATGCGGCGTCCACCGCTTCTTTAAGTGTTTTAAGTCCGTGGGTAACGGGAACAACGTTTGCGCCCAGCATCTTCATGCGGATAACGTTGGGGTGCTGTTTTTCGATATCGACTTCACCCATATAAACGTCACATTCCATGCCGAAATATGCCGCGGCTGTGGCAATGGCAACACCGTGCTGACCTGCGCCTGTTTCGGCGATCAGCTTTTTCTTGCCCATATATTTTGCCAGCAGACCTTCGCCCATGCAGTGGTTGAGCTTGTGGGCACCTGTGTGGTTAAGGTCTTCGCGTTTAAGATATATCTGACAGTTGCCAAAAAGCTTCGAGAGTCTTTCGCAGTGGTACACGGGTGTGGGTCTGCCCTGGAACTCTTTTCTTATTCTGCGAAGTTCGTTGATAAACTGTGCCGAATGGCAGATGGCTTCGTATGCGTCGTCTGCTTCTTTGAATGCGGGAACGAGCTCGGGAGGAAGGTATGCGCCTCCGTGCTCTCCGAAATAACCGTCTGCGGACGGATACTCTTTAAGATAATTGTCAAAATCCTTGTACTTGTTCATTTTTCATTTCTCCTTTTTGTTCTTAAAATTTCACTAAATTTTACAACAAAAAACCCTTGACCTGCAAAACGCAAATCAAGGGCGAAATAATCCGCTGTGCCACCTTGTTTCAAGTGTAAAAACACTCCTTTGCGAGATACCATCATATCTCCGACTACTAACGCAAGTCCCACGTCAGCGCATTTAACGCCGCCCTCGACAGCCCATATTACTCAGGGGTCCTGCGGAACTCACACCATAATCCGCTCGCTTGAAAGACCTTTTCTGCTTTTTTTCTGTCTCACCGGTTTGTTGTAATATTTAATTGAACAGATTATAGCACACAAAATCGGAAAAGTCAATATTTTTGAAAAACTTTTTTGCCTGCCGCCACAAAAGCGTATCAAAATCTGATCTCGCGGTTATAAAGCAACGGAAGTCCGTCGCGGTAAAGGTGCGAATCGTTGGAAAGAGTAAGCACCTTGGGATGGCAGATGCCGTCCTCATTTTTGAATTCGATAACCGTCATACCGCTGTGGGTTGTGTCAAAATGACGCGAAAAGATCGGATAGGGGATATCGAGCAGAAGGCTCAAAAATGCGATACCAAAGCCCTGGTGTGCAAAAAGAGCGATTCTTTTTTCGTTTTCAAACACAACGCGATACGAGCCGGTGCCGCGGATATGCTCGTAGCCGAGGCTTCTGAAAAATTTGTCCGATTCGTCAGATATTCTGTCGATGCCGCGTTTAAAGTTGTATTCTTTAAGGGCGGGGTGCTCGTACCATTTGTCATAAAGGCTTATAAGAGAGGGATCCGCAAAAAGCTCTTTTGTTTTTTTATCCTGAAAAAGCCAGGTGGTGCCTTTTTCGCCCTTCACGGTAAATTCTCGCCCGGCGTGTCCTTCGTTGCAAAAATCGAGAAGAGTGGCTTCTTTTCGCATAAGCTCGCAGGTGGGCATGGAAGTTTCGATGGCGCGCTGGGAGGTGGAGGCATATATATCGTCAATCCCAAAAAGCGCAAGCCTTTTTGCAAGGGCATCAGCCTGTCTTTTTCCCAAGGGGGTGAGAGAGTCGGGGTCGTATATCGGGTCTCCGTGCCTTAAATAGAAAAACAGCATTTTGGTTTCTCCTTTTATTTTGATTTTGGTAAAATACCGAATTTTCTGTATCTTGCACCTTCGGTATTGAAAAGATCGGTACAATTGCCTGAGATTGAGTAGATTTTTCCATCGGTGAAACAAATTTCAAAAACGAGAGTTTTGCCCGAAAGCTCGTCTATTTTTCTGCCGTTTCTGAATTGCGGTACCCATTCGGTGCTGTCTCCCGAAAAGGGAATACAGTCGTCGTGAGTAAACCCCGCGATCTTTTTTGCAATACCAAGGACGTTCATTCCTTCAACATCCTCGTTTTCGCAGGAATCATACACGGCAACCGTGGCATTTTTTGCTTCGATATTGATAGAAAGCTCCCCTCCGTGCCATGCTTTTTCGCGGGTGGAAACCACGGATTTTTCGTTTTTGTTTTGGGTTTCAAGATATATGAAACCATCGGTTCTCAGCCTGTAAACAAGCATTTCTCCCGAATCTTCGGGATCGCAAAAGGCAGGACCGTGTTCTTTTTTTGACGTGGCGGCGTAAAGCAATACCTCATCGCCTTTTTTTAAAGCCGACGCCACCCACACAAGGGGCCTTTGCACTCCGCATCCGTCATCGGGAAATCCGCTGATAAAAGGCTTGCGCAGACTTCTTTGCCAATATCTGCCGTCGTATGAATATGCAAGCTGGGTATCGATGATACCGTTTTTATATTTTGCATTAAGCTCGCTTTTTAAGTTTCTGTAAATATGCGGAATGCCGATATACATTCCGTCGTATGCAAAAGAGTACATTCCGTATATCTCCGACAATGGTTCATCTTCGGAATCCGCTCTTAAACAATATCTGTAATCGGTAAAGCTTTGCCAGTCTGCCGTCTCCTTGAATCCGACGGTGCGGATGCCCCAAAAAGGGCGCTCAATAACAGTGTGGCATTTATAAACGTCATTGTAAAAGACCGACACAAGGGGTTCTGTTCCGTCCCCCCACGACACGTCTTTCTTTATGGTCCAGTTTATAAGATCGGGGGAGGTATATACTTCGTCGTTTACCGAAAGAGGGTCGGCACATCTTGCAAGGAGCATTTTGTATTTTTCGCTCTTTTCACAGGTGTTGTCCTCGTATATAGTACCCACCTCCGAGCTCTGCGGAAGATCCATTATTTCGTGCTCGTATTTTTTGCCGGGCAGGCAAAGCTTTTCGGGAGCAAAGTTTATTCCGTCGCTACTTTCTGCGCAAAACAGTTTTTTGCCGTCAAATTCTTTGCTGTGGGCAAAATAAAGCATTCTGTATTTTCTGTTGTCAAGTCTGAAAACGTTTCCGGTATTGAAATCTGTGCTGCAAATGCCGTCAGAGTAGATTGCGGCAATTTCGGGTTTGCCGTATTTGCGCACCACGTTTTCTCTGCCGAAAAGCTTTGAATCATCAAAGAAAAGTTGCTTGTTTTTGATAAGATTCATTTTTTGCCCTCAAATTTTACGAAGATTTTTCATAACGCTTGTGCTTTTTGCAAAATACTCTGAAAGCTCCTTGTAGCTGTCATAAAGCTTTTGATATTTTTCTGTGTTTTCGAGATTGGGCTCGTAGGTTTTTTCAACACTGTCGGCAAGAACTTTTGCCGCGTCGTTTGCGTTTTCAAAATATCCGCCCGCAACCGAGGCAAAGATGGCGCTGCCCTTTGCCGCCGCCTGGCTTGAGGAGGTCACCTTTATCCTCTTGCCCAAAACGTCGGCATACATCTGCATAAGAAATGCGTTTTTTCTCGAAATTCCGCCTGCGGCGTACACTTCGTCGATGCAAACTCCGTTTTTCTCGTAAATATCAACGATGGATTTTGTTCCGAAAGCGGTGGATTCAAGGATCGCGCGGTATATATCTTCGGGTTTTGTGTTAAGTGTAAGTCCCACGATCATTCCCGAAAGATCGGCGTCGGAATAGGGTGTGCGGTTGCCGTTGAACCAATCGAGGGCAACAACTCTGTTTTGTCCGACAGAAAGGGCGGATGCTTTTTCGTCAAGAAGTGCGAAAATGCTGATGTTTTTGTCACGCGCCTCATTGGCATAGCTTTCGGGCACGCAGTTTTTGATAAACCAGTCAAAGCTGTCGCCAACGCATCCCTGGCCTGCCTCGTGGGCGCAAAGACCTGCAATAACTCCGTCTTTGACGCTTCCGCAGATATCGGGTACGTTGCCTGCGTTTTCACTCATAACGATGTGGCAGGAAGAGGTGCCGATGATTACCATCAGTTTGCCTGCGGTGGTAATGCCTGCCGCGGGAAGGGCAGCGTGGGCATCGATGATGGGAACGGCAACGGCGGTGTTTTCCAAAAGTCCCGTAAGCTCGGCACCGCGCTTGCAAAGAGCACCTGCCTTTGTCCCCGTGGGAAGCACGTTTTCCGACACTTTTGTGCCGACAATATGCGAAAGACGACTGTCAAGCTTTGCCCAGAAAGAGTTTTTTGGATATCCGTTTTCCTTGTTCCACAAGCCTTTGTAGCCTGCCATACACGAGCTGTGCGATTCTTCTCCCGTCAGCATAAGCACGATCCAGTCGCCCGCTTCGATAAAACGATAAGTGTCGTCAAAAACCTCGGGTGCCTTGTGTAAGGTTTCATATATTTTGGGGAAAAGCCATTCGGACGATACTTTTCCGCCGTAGATGTCAAGCCATTCTTCCCCCTCTTTTTTGGCAAGGGCGGTTATTTCGTCTGCCTCTGCCTGGGCGCCGTGGTGTTTCCACAGCTTTACATAGGCGTGGGGCTCGTTTTTGTATTTTTCAAGAAAACACAAGGGTGTGCCGTCGCCCGTTATGGGAAGTATGGTGCAGGCGGTGAAGTCAAAGCCGATGCCCACAACGTCTTTCGGGGATATTCCCGAATCGGAAACAACTTTTTTAACCGTGTGTTCAAGCGCTTCGAGATAGTCGGCAGGGTGTTGCAGCTGCATGGCAAGGCTTTCGGCAGACGTGTCGTTTGAAATATCGCGACCGCAAAGTATCGCATGGGGATATGCGTATTCGCAAACGCAGACCTCCGCACCGTTTGAAAGATCAATAAGAGCGGCACGTGCCGACAGAGTTCCGTAATCTACGCCGATAGAATATTTTTTCATTTCTTTTCCTCACTTTTACTGTTTTCGCTTTTGCCGAGAATAAATACGGCGCCGATGATAAGGACTATTCCCACGATAGAGAAAACGCCGGGTTTTTCGGAAAGAAGCGTGATGCTGAATACTGTTGCCGACATAGGCTCGACAATGCCAAGGGTCGATGCTGTTCCCGCATCAAGCTCGCGCAGTGCAAAGGTGTAAAGAAGATAGGGAAGAACGGTTGTGACAACACCGATGCCGATAATAAGGGGGATTATAGGCAGGGGTGAAGGTATGGTGAGAGAAACAACGCCCGCGGGGTCGCCGAAGATCGCGGAAAGAATTGCCATAAAGATAAAGCAGTAAAGACTTGCCGATTGCGGACGGGCACCTTTTCGCATCTGTATTTTTGTGAGTATGTTGTAGGAGGCGTAGGATATGCCTGCCGCAAAGCCTGCGGCAATTCCCCAGCCATCAAATCTGAATCCTCCGATGATGCCCGAAACAAGAGCACAACCCAAAAGCATAAAGAACACGGCGCAAAGCTTCATTTTCGTAAGCTTTTCGCCAAGGAAAATTACCGAATATACCATAACTATGATGGGAGCGGTATACATAAGCACCACCGCCGTCGAAACCGACGATGCGCGCATAGAAACGTAATAAAAGCTTGCCGTGCCAAACATTGCAAGTCCGCTTAAAGCGAACATGATAAACTCGGACGGCTTTGCCTGAAAAAGGTTTTTGTCAAGAAACAGACAGTAAAGCGCCATGCAAACCGCCGAAACCACGCCTCTCATGGCGGTCATTTGAAGGGACGAAAAACCATAGGGCGAAAGAGCGGCAACAAAAAGTCCCGAAGTGCCCCATAGAATGCCTGCGGTGATTATATAAATATATGCTTTTGTTTTCATTTCAAAAAAAGATCCTTTGCCGATTTTTGCGGGAAAATGTGCCACACCCTTCCACAAACAGCATTCTATCACAAAAACCCATGAAAGTAAATGTCTTTTGCAAAATTTTACTCAAAAATACAGCAGACAAATGCGGGATCTGTCTGCTGTAAATACACTATTGATCTGTCTTTTGCCTTTTTGCCATTTTCAGCCAACTGTAAAAACCGTAAAGATCGTTTACAAGAAAAACCGCAAAGCAGATGACCACAGAGATGTACGAAACGTCCGAAAAAGCCGCCGCCACCCAAAGCACGATAAGCACGATATCGTTAAGCGCATAGACAAGGGCAAAAAAGGGGCTTCTTCTGAAGGTCAGATAAACGGCGATAAACGAGGTGGTGACCGAAAGAGTGCTGAAAATCAGGTTTGCGGTGTTGAAATATTTGAGAATAAAGTAAAAAATCCCCGTCACGACCGCCGAAAGAACGAGCATAAACACCACTTCTTTGCGTTTAATACTGTTTACGGCAACCTGTGATTTGTTTCCTTTGTAAGGATTTTTCAGCCAGGATATCAGGGCAAAAAGAGCCATTGGTCCCGACATCCCCAGATATGTTATCATCTCGCCGTAGTACGAGAAGGAATAGGAGATAACGCCGTAAAGCAGACTGAATATTATCATCAGCAGCTGACTTATGGGGTTTCCCTTTGCTCCCAGAATAAGCGAGGTCACTCCGATTATCGACGCGACAAGCGAAAGCACGCCGTCTTTGCCGAAAATCAGCGAGGAAGTCAGAATAAGTACGCAAGACGAGCACCACAGCCACAACTCGAATTTTGTAAAATATCCGAGTATTCTTTCTTTCAGTTTCATTTTCCCTCCGAAAAAAGAAGCATCCGCAGACACTTCTTCAAAGACCTAACGAAGTGCCGCGAATGCTTTTTTACGTTTTGCATTCCGCTTGCCGCCCGGTGGCGGTTGGAAATATTTTTTTAAATTATATCACAAAGGCCTTAAAAAGTCAAGGGCTTATTCGGCAAAGGGAAGCTCGGTCATACGAAGTTTAGCACAGCCGTAGGGGACAAATTCCACCTCGGTCTCGTCGCTCTGCGCCTTTACGGATTCGGGAATCTTTGCACAAACCGTGTCAAATCCGTCCTCATATCCCCAGTTTATCTTCTTTACTTTTACCTTTGCCACAACGGCGGGCTCGGCTTCGCAGAAAGCAGAACCCGAAATCTTCTTTCTTTCAATTTCAACCTTGTCGGACGAAAGGCCAAAGCTCCATTCGGAGGTGGGGCAAAGTTCGTAGTCGCAATAGGGGAACTTTCTTTCCACGCCGTGTCTTTCATATTCGTGCATTTTCTTTTCGTAGCTTACGGGAAGCGAGAAAACGAGCGATCCGCATTTTATGCTGTTAAGGCCGTGGGGTCTCTTTTCGATAATGGGATCTGTTTCAAACTCGATAACGACAGTTTTGCTTTCGCCCTTTTTGAAGGGGAAGAAAAGGTCTGCTGTCTTTTCGCTCTTGCCGTCGACCGAAAGATTTTTTGCAAAAGAGGGAATGCGCACTGCAAATTCAAAATCTTCCTTTGCCTTTACGGTATATGTAAGCTTGTTTGTAAAGGGATATTCGGTGTCAAGAGAAATGTCTGCCTTTTCGCACGAGAGACGCGAGGGAAGAAGCATTGAGCTTATGATGGCGTTTTCGTTGTGCATAAATGCAGAAAGTGCAAACTTCGGCCAACCCTGATTGAAGTTTGCCGTGCAGCAGCCGTAGTGAGGTTCGAGTCCGAAAAGATGAGCCTCGGAGTTGTTGGTGCGGAAAAGAGATCTGCCGGGGAAGGTGACGCAAGCCATCTGATTGCTCATCTGAACATACTGGTGAGTCCACATATCCTCGCTTATGGTTGCGGGCAGAGCGTTGTAGGCGATAACTTCGAGCTTTTCCGCCCATTTTCTGTCGCCGGTTGCGGCAAAAAGATGCTCGTAGGAATACATCTGTTCAACCACAGAACAAAGCTCGGTGCCCTGGATGGGGCTGAGTCCCGAAAGACATTCGTCGCCTGTAAAAAGCTCGACGGGGGTTCCGTTGTATTTGTAAAGAATGTTGTAAAGCTCCAGTGCGTTGTCGGTGTATTCTTTTCCGAGAATATCGTGGGATACCGCCTCATATTTCAGCATCATACAAAGGTTTACAATGTGGGTGTCAAACTTCCAATGGTTAAGGGGTCTTTCCCAAAGATTTGTGACCTGGTTGTAATCCTGCCCTTGCTCGGCTATCATTTTTGCAAATTCATAAAGCCATTCGGGGTCAAAGCGTTCTTTCACAAAGTTTATGGCAATAAAGGTTTCAAACCAGCGGTATTTTCCCCAGCCGAAGATATTTACCTTGCCTTCTTTGAGAAGGTCGTAGAAATTCTTCAGAACTTTCAGAATAACTTCGGGAATACGCTCGTCGCCCGAGCATTCGTAGTATACCACAAGCACCTTGGAAATAAGCATGATCGCCCAGGTGTCGTAGGTTGCTCTGTCCGCGTCGGCACAGGGACAGATCCAGCCGTCGGGTTTTTGATTTGCCACGATGGCGTCAATATATTTTTTGGCACGGGCTATCATATCCTCGTCTTCAAGAAGGTAGGCGAGGGGAATGAAACCGTCGAGCCAATAGGGAACACGCTCCCAGCCCTCGGCTTCGCCGCCGATCCAGGCGCTGTCCTTTACGTCTCTCCACATTTTGTCAAGATTGCCCGAAAGTCCGTTTTTTTGGATCTCAAGCTGCTTTTTCAGCCAGCCTTCGGGTTTTATTTCTTTCGAGGTATAAAAATTCCACTTTTTCATGGCGTCCTCCTGTGTATAGGTTAAATTGATTATATCACATGAATAATCAAATAAACATTGCTTTTTTCGCATATATCATTGACAAAATCACACAAATGTGTTATTCTTTCCACGGTGATGTTATGAAAGGCATAGATCTTGACAAAAATATCGAATACAAACACGCCTCGTTGCGCTATTTTTCTGAAAACGAGCATCATATAACCCGCCGTATCAAAGAAAATGTTCTTGTGATGGTTTTTGACGGGATCCTGCGCTTTTCTGAGGACGGTGTGCCCTACGAGGTGCGGGCGGGGGAGTATCAGATACAAAAAAGCAACTGCTATCAAACCGGCGAGAGGGCAAGTGACAAGCCAAAATATCTTTACGTTCATTTTGATGCCCACACGACAGACAGGGAAGAAGCGCTTCCTTTCAGAGGGACTTTTGATTACAAAGAAGCAAAAAACCTGATGGAAAGGCTGAATCGTCTTTCGTATGAGGGCGGAAGTCACACCGAAAAAACGATGGTGTTTTTTGAAATATTGCTTTTGCTTTGCAAGAAAAAAGAAAAGCTGTCATCGGCAAAGCGGATGATCGAATTTGTTGACAAAAGCGAAGGCAAGGATATATCTCTCGAAGGTCTTTGCGAACATTTTCATTTCAGCAAGAACCACGTGATAAACGTGGTAAAAAAAGAAACGGGAATGACACCCGTAAAATATATCAACAGCGTAAAGCTTAAGCGCGCACGCTATCTTTTGGAGGCGACGTCCGACAACGTTGAAAGCATTTGCATATCCTGCGGGTTTTCGGATTATTCGCATTTCTACAAGCTTTTTTGCCGCGAAACCGGCATGTCACCCACAGAATGGCGCTGCCGCAAGCAGGCAGAGCCTGTTTTATGAGCAGAAAAAAAGCACCTGCGCGGGCAGGTGCTTTTTGTGGTTATTTTGTAAAAAGGGATTTTCTCTTTTTAAAGTAGATGTAGTTCAAAACGATCATAGCGATAGAAGTTACGATCGAGCCGAAGTCCGAGTCTGAAAAATCTCCGAGTATGATGCAAACAATTAACATATAAGCGAAAGATATAATTGCGGAAGCGGCGTAGGTGGCAATAAGGCAGGCGGGACCGTTCTTTTTATAGCCAGCAAGTCGGAATCTTGTGTAGATGCCGAAAACCGCAAGGGCAATAAACAGGATGCCGAATACCACGTCTACGGTTTTAAGATTGCTGAAGAATGCGTAAACAAGCTCGTGAACACCTTCTCCTCCGGAGCTTATATCGTAAATAAATCCTGTGAGATAAAGAACTCCGAATGCTGCATTTGCAATAGCGCCCACGAACAGTCCGAAATAGATAAGGAACTTAAACCATTTCATCGGGTATTTAACTTCTTCGATAACGGGAATCGAGTTCTGGGGAGTCGGTGTTTCTCCGTCTGTACTTGCGCCGCATTTGGGGCAGAATTTAAGATTTTCGTCGGGCAAAGGAGCCCCGCAGGAACCGCAGAAAGCCATGATAGATCCTCCTTGATATATGTTTTTTTAGCACTGTTGTGTGCTATGTTTCTATTTTATCGCTGATGTCGCTTTTTGTCAACAGAAAAAGAAAAAGCAGACACACAAAAGTGTATCTGCTTTTTTTGGTGCGGATGATGGGACAAGGTTTGCCTGCGGCAATCCTTACTGCTCGCAAGGGGGCTTGCTCGCACCTTTTGACTAAAAACAGCCATTCAGGCTGTTTTTTTAACGTCAAAAGCCCGCTTCGGCTTCAAGTCCCCTCAGCAAAAGAAAAAAGCAGACACACAAAAGTGTATCTGCTTTTTTTGGTGCGGATGATGGGACTTGAACCCATACGGGAAAACCACACGCCCCTCAAACGTGCGCGTCTGCCAGTTCCGCCACATCCGCATATTG
>JAFYUZ010000001.1 GCA_017549365.1 Clostridia bacterium | reverse complement strand
TTTGTTGTACCAGTCTGAAAGCATATCGGTATAGAGAGAGTAACTTGTGAGCCAGTTTACAGCCGGGAAGTGTCTTTTATATGCAAGAGATGAATCAAGTCCCCAGAAAACCTTAACTATACGCAGAGTTGCCTGGGTAACCGGTTCGGAAATGTCACCGCCCTGAGGCGATACGGCACCGATGGCGGTAAGAGTTCCGTGGCGCTCGTCCGAACCAAGGCACACAACCTCGCCCGCTCTTTCATAGAACTGGGCAAGACGGGATGCAAGATAGGCAGGATAGCCCTCTTCGCCCGGCATTTCCTCGAGTCGGCCCGACATTTCACGCAGAGCCTCTGCCCAACGGGATGTGGAATCGGCAATAACCGCAACCGAATATCCCATGTCGCGGAAATATTCGGCAATGGTGATGCCTGTGTATATGGATGCTTCACGCGCCGCAACCGGCATGTCCGAGGTGTTGGCGATGAGCACTGTTCTCTTCATAAGAGAGAAGCCCGATTTGGGGTCCTTGAGCTCGGGGAACTCGCGAAGAACGTCGGTCATTTCGTTTCCGCGCTCGCCGCAACCGATGTAAATAACGATATCAACGTCCGCCCACTTTGCGATCTGATGCTGAACGACGGTCTTTCCGCTTCCGAAAGGACCGGGAACGCAAGCGGTTCCGCCCTTTGCGATGGGGAAAACGGCGTCAATAACGCGCTGACCTGTTACAAGAGGCTCATAGGGAGGAATCTTGCCTGCATAGGGGCGAGCCTTTCTTACCGGCCATTTCTGCATAAGGGTAACGTTGTAGTCGCCCTTTTCGGTCTCGATAACACCGATAACGTCGGTAACGGTGAATTCACCCGACTTTATTTCCTTTACTTTACCCGAAACTCCGGGAGGAAGCATTATTTTGAGGGTGATGATCTCGGTTTCCTTGACGGTGCCGACAATGTCGCCCGCTTTAAGCTCGTCGCCGACCTTGCAGGTGGGGACAAATTCCCACTTCTTGTCGCGTGCAAGGGCAGGCTCGTCAATACCCTTGGGGATATTGGTGCCCGCAACGCGGTACATTGTTTCAAGAGGTCTTTGGATACCGTCGTAAATATTGGTGAGAAGACCGGGGCCGAGCTCTACCGACAAAGGCTCTCCCGTGGAGAAAACTTCGTCGCCGGGGCCGATGCCTGCGGTTTCTTCGTATACCTGAATGGATGCTTTGTCGCCGCGCATTTCGATGATCTCGCCGATAAGCTTCATATCGCCGACACGCACAACGTCAAACATATTTGCCTCGCGCATTCCGCTTGCAACAACAAGAGGACCCGAGACCTTAACTATTTTTCCTGTTATCATTGTTTCTAATAAACCCTGCCTTTCGGTTAGTTTTTATCTAAGGGCTTTTTCGTCAGTCTTTAAGGATATCCGCTCCGACGGCCTTTTCGACCGAGCTTTTTATCGCCGCCATACCAAGTCCCGTGCTTCCGTTTTTGCCGGGCAGAGGGATGATGGCCAGATTGGGATCTTCCTTGAATTTTTCAACCGTTTCGGGAATAAGGCTCATCATATGTTCTGTGATGAAGATCACCGCAAAACCGTCGTTTGACGCCTTTTTTATGATAGCTTCGGCTTCCTTTTCGTCTTCTGTGATAAAGGTGACAAATCCTGCCGCCTTAAAGCAGAGAACGCTGTCCTTATCGCCGATAATTCCGATTTTTTTCATCGTGCAGCCACCCTCAACCTTTCACGGATGGTTTCTGCCGAAAGTCCTGCCTTTTTGCCCGACAGAACTATTCGGACGTTCCGTATTTCGTTTTCTTTTTGAATCATATACATAACCGGCTTTTCGGGGCCGAATGCCGACATCCATATACTTTCGGCGTATGAAAGATACACGCCGTCGCATTTCTTTTCGAGTGCCGAAAGAGAAGCCGCGTCGTTTTCTTCAAAGCCGTCGTAATATGCGCTAAGTCCGGAAAAGAGCTTTTCGGTCTTGCCGTCGAAGCTTTCAAGAAAATAAGAGAGGGGAATGCGTCCGCCTTCCTGAAGCATTTCGGAAAGCAGATCTTTTCCGATTCCTGCGCGCACCGCGCGGACAAAAGTCATTACGTTGCACATATCCGTCTTTATGCCGCAAAGGGACGAAAGATACGGAAGACCGATCTTTTCGCAGATGGCACGCATTTGCAAAAAGGCGCCTTTGTCAATGATTATATCGACCTTCTGCGGATCGCCCGTTGCCGAAAATTCTTCGATGGCACAAACCACCGCCTGCGCCAAAACCTCGGGGAGTGCCGAAAAATCGCGATTTCTCACCATTTCGCAAATGTCCGCCGGGGCAAAGTTTCCGCACGAAACAAGCATTCCGTCAGCAGGCAAGCCAAGGGCCTCGCATTTTATGCAGCTTTTAAGATTGTGGCAGTCGTAAACCGTGCGAAGGGGAGAAAGAAGCTCGCGCTCACCCCCGGATGATTCGAGAAGCGAATCGATCTCGGCGTATGCTCTTGCAAGCTCTGCCGAAAGCATTTTTTCATAATCGTCGGAAAACGCGCCTGTTTCGCCGCGTTGCGAAAAGATATCGGTAACAAGGCGAAGACTGTCGTCAAAATCCTTTGCATCCACAAGCTTTGCAAGAGTCTCGCCGCGTATCAGCGAGTTTTCAAGGCAAGCAACCGTTGTGGAAAGAAAAAGATAGTTTGTGTCGGTCAGTTTTGTGTTTTTCACAAGCGACCTCCTTTAATCCTGCGCAAAGAGCAGCTTTGCAACACCCGTCTGTGTGTCGTTTTTGATAGCGGAAACGATGGTCTTGGCAAAGCAATCGAGGGTTATATCCCCTACAACAAGGCAAAAACCTGCGTCGTCTCTGTCACTTCGTCCACCCTGCGCAACTGCTTTTACAGCCTCTGTCTGCTCTGCGGCAGCCATAAGCTCTGCGCACGAAACGGGCGAAGCTTTGCCGACAAAAAGGGTGGCTTTTCCCTCGCAAAGAGCAGCACTTTGCGCCGCCTTTTCAAGATATGCCGCAAAAAGCGAAAGATATTCGTCACGCGGAAGCTTTGCGATG
>JAFYUZ010000062.1 GCA_017549365.1 Clostridia bacterium | reverse complement strand
TTCACCGAACAGCAGGGAAGATCCGGGGCGCTGCCATCATCCTTCGGGAAAATGGTAAGACGGTCGTTTTCATACTGCTTTCGTACTTCTTCGGTTCTGAAATCGGGGATGGCGTAGGGTTTTCCGCCTTCAAGCATCGAGCGGTGGGCAAGGATGGCAACCGACGACATGGCAACGGCAGAATATATGTCAAAGGGGTGCTCGGGCTGTCTGTTTTCTTCGATGGCTTCAAGGAACATGCGGGCGGTGATATAATCAGCGCCGCCGTGACCGCTGGTTTTTATAAATTCTTCGTCCTTGTCGTGCCATTCGGGTGAATATATATCGCACTCCTTGGCGTTTTCGGGCTTTGTCCAGTTGTTGTAGCGAAGAAGAATACGGCTTGAATTGTCGCGCAGGTTTTCGACCTGACCTTCTGTTCCGCAGATGCGGTATGCGTTGTGGTGCGCACCGAAAGCGCCACATCCCGTTACTCTGAATATCGATCCGTCGTCGTTTTGTGTTGTGATGATGGCGGCACGGTCGCCCACACGGCTTGCGTTGGGCACGTCGCCCTCAACGGGAGCAAAAGCGCACAGAGCAGAAACCGATTTGGGTGTTGCCCCTGTGGCGCGCATAACGGGGCCGAGCGAATGGGTGATGTAATAGGTTCTGCCGAGATAGTTTCTCCAATGCTCGGGGAAATAGTTGTAGATCTTTTTAAAGGTGATGTCATTGGCATCTGCAGGGTGGTTGTATTCTCCCTCGGCATAAAGGATCTTTCCGAGAGTGCCTGTGGCACAGATTCGCTGCATCTCGCGGTTAAATATCATCTGGGGATAGTTTTCTGCCAGCATATAGGTGACGTTTTTTGTTTTTTCAAAGGCTCTTATAAGCTCAACACCCTCTGCCATCGTACCGTTCGAGATACATTCCGAGAAAACGTGGATTCCGCGTTCAAAGCACTTTATGGCATAGGGTGCGTGCTGGTGGAAATAGTTTGCAAGGATGCAGGCATCCATTTCGTGTTTGATAAAATCATCAAAATTGTCATATGCCGCAACGTTGTCCCCCAGCTCTTGCACAGCTTTTGCAAGTCTTCCTTCGTGAAAATCGCACAATGCCACGATATCGCAGTTGAGAAGCATGAAATTGCGTACAATGTCAAGTCCGCGACCTGTACCGAAAACGCCGATCTTGTATTTTTTCATAATCATTGCCTCCAAAAGAAAGTTTAAGAATATGTTTTTCTTATGTTTCTATTATATCACTGCACATGGTAGTTTCAATCGATTTTTTCCATATTTTTATGTGAAAAAGTTTGAAAAACTTGATTTTTCGAGAATTGTGTATATAATGAGGACATAACGTTTTATCGGAAGGCATAATATGAAAACAAAAAACATCTGCAAATTCATTCCGGCAAAAGATCCCGAAAGGCTCGAAATAAACTGCTTTATTCTCGAATCGAACATCGAAACAATGGAGACAGAAACGAAACTGTCATGCAACATGGCGATCCTTGTAAAGCAAGGGAAGGCGGATTTTTTCTTTTCGGACGAAAAAATGTGTGCCTGCGCAGGCAATCTTTTGTTTGGTTTTGAAGGCGAAACCTTTTATGCAAAGGCGTGCGAGGGCTGTGAATATATGTACATAAAATTTTCGGGCAGCCGATCGGACACCCTTTTTCGCCGCTTTGGCATAAACGGGATAAACAGATGTTTTGCAAATTTTGACGGACTTATACCCCTCTGGCACGATAGCCTCTCGAGAGCATCCGAGGAAAATATTGACCTTGCATCCGAAAGCATACTTCTTTACACCTTCTCGCGCATCACCGTATCCGGAGCCGAAAAAAACAATCTTGTAAACACAGTCGTCGATATGACCGAACAGAACTTTGTGGATTCATCCCTTTCCATCTCGTCTATTGCCGACGAGCTTTCGTACAATCCCAAATACCTCTCGCATCTTTTCAAAGAAAAAATGGGAATGCGCTATTCGGAGTATCTGCGTATGTTAAGAGTGAAATACGCGGTTACCCTTTTTGACCGCGGACTTGATTCGGTAAAAAATATTGCATATCTTTCGGGGTTTGACGACCCGTTGTATTTTTCCACCGTTTTCAAAAAGGTGGTGGGTGTTTCGCCCAAAGAATATAAGGAAAAAGAAAAAGAACGTTAATGTGAAAAGCGCAGGTTATCAAGGCCTGCGCTTTTGCGTTTGCTTTTGACAAAAATAAATATGTTGCAAAACACAAAATAATTTGTTATAATACTAAAAACAATATCAACAGTAAAAAGAGGGAAAGTATGTATCAGAAAGATATTCACAAGGTTTGGCTTGCAACAGGTGAAAAGAAAGTATATCTCGAACCGTCAATGGCAAATCGCCACGGACTTATCGCAGGTGCCACGGGTACGGGAAAAACCGTAACCTTAAAGGTTCTTGCCGAATCGTTCAGCGACATGGGCGTTCCCGTTTTTGTTGCCGATATCAAGGGCGACCTTTCGGGTATGTGCAAGGAAGGCTGTGAAAACAAGCACATCCGCAGAAGCATCGATACAATGGGCATCACCGATTTCAATTACTGTACCTATCCCGTTCAGTTCTGGGACGTTTACGGCAAAAAAGGGCTTCCCGTCAGAACCACCATTTCCGAAATGGGTCCCGATCTTCTTTCAAGACTTCTGGGACTCAACGACACCCAGAGCGGTGTATTGAGAATAGTTTTCAGAGTTGCCGACGACAAGCAGCTTTTGCTTGTTGACCTTAAGGACCTTAAGGCAATGCTTCAGTACGTGGGCGACAATGCCAAGGAATTCAAGCTTCAGTACGGCAATGTTTCGGCGCAGACCATCGGAGCTATCCAACGTTCGCTCCTTGCGCTTGAAGATGAGGGCGGCGAAATGTTCTTTGGCGAGCCGTCGCTGGAGCTTCACGATTGGTTTGAATGGGACGACAAGGGCAGAGGATATATGAATATTCTCGAATGTGCCGAGCTTTTCCAGCGTCCACTGCTTTACGGCACCTTCCTTCTTTGGATGCTTTCCGAAATATACGATATGCTTCCCGAGGCGGGCGATCTTGAAAAACCCAAGCTCGCATTCTTCTTTGACGAAGCGCATCTTCTTTTTGACGATGCTCCCAAGGCACTTGTTGACAAGGTGGAACAGGTGGTAAGACTTATCCGTTCAAAGGGTGTCAGCGTTTGGTTTATCACACAGAATCCGTCGGATATCCCCGACAGCGTTCTCGGACAGATAGGCAACCGCGTTCAGCACGCTCTCAGAGCCTACACCCCCGCCGATCAAAAGGCTGTTACTGCCGCGGCAAGATCTTTCCGCATAAACCCTGCTTTCAGAACAGTTGATGCAATACAAGAACTCGGAACGGGCGAAGCACTTGTTTCGGTGCTTGACGAAAAAGGCGTGCCCACCATCGTTGAGCGTGCAAACATTCTTCCGCCGAAAAGCAGCATGGCGGCGGTCACCGATGCAGAATTGCAGGCGGTGATCGATGCAAGCCTTCTTAAGAGCAAATATGCAAAAGAGCAAGACAACGAATCGGCGTACGAAAAGCTTGTGGAATTAAACGCTGAAGAAGAAAAGGCGGAAGCCGAAGCCAAAGAAAAAGAGGAAAAGGAAAAAGAAAAGAAGGAAAAAGAAAAAGCCAAAGCAAAAAAATCCACCGGCAGAAAAAAGCAGAGCGCCTTTGAAAAGGCGGTAAACAGCACTGCCAACACCATTGGCCGTGAGATCGGCAAAAAGGTGGTAAGAGGTATTTTCGGAAGTTTCTTCAAATAAGATGATCTATTAAGCAAAAACCGCTCGGCACTGAACGTGTCGGGCGGTTTGCTTTTTGGTATGAAGTGTTTGAAAGTCACAGCATACCGCGTAAACGCTTTGCCTTTTCAGTCGGTTGGTTATAATCACAATATTGACTTTTGCACAAAATATGTTACAATAATCATAATACAACCACATCCGACGTATAAAGGAGCCTCGACATGAACACAAAAGTTTTCTACCATTCAAGGCACATTCCTGTTGAACATTTGAGACTTGACAAACGTTTGGGCAAAAAATGCTATGACAATCTACTTGCGGACAGCATAGATTCCCCCTGCGTGGAAAAACTGTGCGATTATGGCATAGACATCGTTGAAACAAGGCTTGTGTGGAATGAACTCGAACCGGAACCCGGAAAATATGATTTCAGCCGTTTTGAACGCGATGTTGAAAAGATCAAAAAACGCGGACTTGGAGTAGGTGTCTTTCCCTGGTTCCAGCATCCGCCGAAATGGTTTAATGATGCCGTTCGTCTGAAATGTCCCGAGCATGGCGAGGAATCGATGTTTATCAGCATCTGGGACGGTGAAAAACTCCTTGAAATATACGACAGGCTTTATGCCGAGCTTGCAAAAAGATACAAAGACGTTATAGATTTTGTTTATGTCGGGATATACAGTGACTATGGAGAGGTATGTATGCCTCTCGGAATCGAGCATTATGTATTTTCTCCCTCTCATATATGCAAAAAAAGCTTTTGGGATGCGGATGAATGTGCCGTCAAGAGTAAAACAAAAGCCTTGGAAAACAACTCCTCGATCATGGCATATGCAGAGTGGTACACCGATTCTGTCATGGAATTCACCGACAAAGTATGTGCAATTTTCCGAAAGCATTTTCCGAATGTCAGGGCAGCTTTGCCCATAGGATGTGTGGGAGAAAGCTTGTATTACGGACAGGTAAAAAGCCGTTCGGCGCAGATTGCGGCAAAATACAACATCACTGCCCGCTGGACAGGCTGGTGTCTTGACGGAATTTTTGAAGAATCGCACGTCGGAACAAGGCGTGTTTCTACCGCGGCAAAGTTTTACGGTGCCGATTTCGGACTTGAAACCCCGTTGTATCTTGGTGAAGAAACTGCCTCTCATGCTCTTTTTGAGGTTTTGTCCAACAACACAAGCATCATCCATAATGACCCGGGCAATATATTCCGTGCCTATGATATTTACAAATCGTTGAGAGATTACTCTGTACCCGTACCTTTTGAATGTGACAAGGCTGTTTTTTATCCTTTGGAAGGAGAACAGTTGGGCAAGATAGATTTTTATACAGAATACAAGCTTGACTGCGCAAAGCTTCGCCGTCATTGCGATTTTGAAGTTGCCGACTTCAATATGCTGAAGCAAGGCTACAGAAATCAGATGATTTTCACTCCGAATGTGCCGATACTGTCCGAAACAGCCGAGTTTATCAAAAACACAGGTCTTGATTGCATTTATTTCGAAGATGCACCGCCGATTATTATTGAAACCGGGGAAAAATTCCGTTTTGGAAGTTCTGTCAAGGATCATTCCGCTTTCGGAATATGGGACGGGAAATATGTAACAAAGAGAAAAGATTGCTCTGTCATTTTTGACACAAATGACAATACAATTTCTTATAAATAAAAATATAAAATGCCCCCACAACGAAACTGCGCTTTTCGTTGTGGGGGCGATTTTTTTGAAGTAAACCATACCCTTTTGTATTCTTATTTATTATCCAAACCGATTTTTCTAAGGGTGTTCAATGCAACTAACATTTCTTGAACAACAGGGGAAAGCTTGCAGAACTCAAGGTGGAGTTGTTTTAAGGCATAATGCAGAAAAATAAATCCCTTTAATGCTCCGCGAAGATCAAAACAGCAGTGCCGTGAATTATGATAAAAGGCTGAACGAAATCAATCGTTCAGCCTTTTAAAAAATTCTGTTTTTTGCGTAAATATCATAACAAGACACTTTTTTGGCTCTCATGTACATAATAGATGCATGATATTTTAGTTATATTCCAACTTCGTTGAAGTGATATTTTTGATAAATCAAAAGTGATATTGCAAACTCTGTTCGCAGTGATATTATATTTGCCTTTTAACTGTGCAAAGCACAATATCACTCGGCGTAAGCCGAATATCACTGCAGAGCAATATCACTTGCCGTAGGCAAATATAACCGAAAAAAGACTATTCCGAAGAATAGTCTTTTTTCTGGCTCGCCCTACAGGAATCGAACCTGCAACCAACGGAATCGGAATCCGGTACTCTATCCAATTGAGCTAAGGGCGAATGTATTTTCGAATATATTTTTAGATAAGACAGGGGACGGGAAACCGTCCCCTGATTTTTTTATTTTGCGTATTCCACTCTGCGGCTTTCGCGGATGATATTGACCTTGATCTGTCCGGGATATTCCATCTCGGTCTCGATGCGCTTTACGATGTCACGCGCAAGGAACACCATCTGGTCTTCGTTGACCTCCTCGGGCTTGACCATGATTCTGATCTCACGGCCTGCCTGGATGGCATAGCACTTGTCAACTCCGTCAAAGTCTGTGGCGATCTCCTCGAGCTTCTGAAGTCTCTTGATGTAGGATTCAAGATTTTCTCTGCGTGCTCCGGGACGGGCTGCCGAAACGGCGTCTGCCGCCTGAACGAGCATTGCAACGACGGTCTGAGGCTCAACGTCGCCGTGGTGGGCTTCGATGGCGTGGATAACGTCGCGGTTTTCGTGGTACTTCTTGCAGATATCAACACCGATCTGAACGTGCGAACCTTCTGCCTCGTGGGTCATTGCCTTGCCGATGTCGTGCAAAAGACCTGCGCGCTTTGCAAGCATGGGATCAACACCCAGCTCCTGCGCCATCATACCGGCAATATGAGATACTTCGATGGAATGGATAAGTACGTTCTGACCGTAGCTTGTACGGTAGCGGAGTCTGCCCAAAAGCTTGATAAGTTCGGGGTTAAGGCCGTGGATACCTGTTTCGAAGGTAGCCTGTTCGCCCGACTGTTTGATGATCGTTTCAACTTCCTTGCGGCACTTTTCAACCATCTCTTCGATGTGAGCGGGATGGATTCTGCCGTCGGAAATAAGTCTTTCGAGAGAAAGGCGGGCAATCTCGCGTCTTACGGGGTCGAAGCACGAAACCGTGATTGCTTCGGGTGTGTCGTCGATGATAAGATCGGCTCCTGTAAGAGTTTCGATGGCGCGGATATTGCGTCCTTCGCGGCCGATGATGCGGCCCTTCATTTCGTCGTTGGGCAGGTCAACCGCAGAAACTGTGGTTTCGGAAACCTGCGACGAAGCACAGCGCTGGATGGCGAGAGATATGATGTTTCTTGCCTTTTCGTCTGCTTCTTCCTTGCACTGCTGTTCGATCTCGGCAATCTTCATTGCCGCTTCGTGTTTTACTTCCGATTCGACCCGGGAAAGCAGATATTCCTTTGCGGTCTCGGCGGTAAAGCCCGAAATCTCTTCAAGCTTTGCGATCTGCTGAGCCTTTATAGCTTCGGTCTCTGCGATCTTTTCTTCGTATTCCTTGAATTTCTGATTGAAGTTTTCTTCTTTCTTTTCGCACGACTCGATCTTTTTGTCGAGTGTTTCTTCTTTCTGCTGTGCGCGCTTTTCGAGACGGGCTATCTCGTTGCGGCGTTCTTTTGCCTCTTTTTCTGCTTCGTTTTTGTTGCGAAGGATCTCTTCCTTGGCTTCGATGAGGAGTTCCTTTTTCTTGGTTTCTCCCGTTTTCAAAGCTTCGTCAACAATACGTTTTGCCTCGTCCTCTGCCGATTTGATAGCGGCTTCGGCGATCTTCTTGCGGACAAAAAATCCGATGAGGATACCGAGGGCAAGTCCGACAACTGCGGCAACTGCAGTGATAATTACTTCAGTCAATCAAAGCACCTCCTTTGGGTAAAAAAGTTTTTGTATGCCAAAATACGGCTATAAAAAAACAGGTGCCTATGATACTCGCACATAAATATTCAATTGTAAAATGATGTATTCCACGCCCTTTTCTCAAACGCACAAGAAAACGGCAATTACAAATCTTATTTGTATGGAGCAAAATAAGCACATGGCTTTTTATATATCATTTCGCAGCACGCAAAAACTTATCGCATTTTCGCATACTACGATACCTATATTTTATATTACCGAAAAGATTATGTCAAGTGCTTTATTGAACTAAACAAACAAAATTTATATATTGTTATCATTTTATACATTTTTACGCATAATTATTCTTTTTTTCGGTTGTTTTTGTACATTTTCGATTTTGCATTTTCGTTTTTCTGGATGGCACAGACGTTTTTTAGGGCAAGTCTTATTGACAAATTGGTTAATAAGTGGTATCATATTATATCCCAAAAAAGGATGATTACATTTTTAGGAGTGAAATCTATGGACAACAAAACAAGGAAACGTGTAAACAAAGAAATGATTAAGAAGATGACCACTCTTGCCCTTCTTGTGGCAGTAATTGTTGTGCTTCAGGCAATCGCGCCTATAATCAAGCTTCCCGTAAACATTTCATTTGCGCTCATTCCCATCACGGTTGGAGCCATTCTTCTCGGTCCTTCCGGCGGAGCAATACTCGGAGCTGTGTTTGGCATTATGACAATGATAAACGGCTTTACGGGAGCCGATGTATTCACCAACACGCTTATCGCTTTTTCTCCCGTATGGACAGTGCTTCTTTGCCTTGCAAAAGCGACACTTTCGGGATTTCTTGCAGGTGTTATCTACAAGCTTTTCAGAAATAAGACTCTTCTCGGTGCAACCTTTGCCGCGGCGGCAACTGCGCCTATCGTCAACACAGGCATTTTTGTCCTTGGCGGACTCACAGTTGTTTCGGATGCCATCGTCAAGACAATGGAGCTTTTTGGAATAACGGGACAGTCTCTTGTTTATTTCGTTCTTGTCGGATGCGCAGGCATCAACTTCATCGCAGAATTTGCGGTCAACATGCTTTTTGCCACAGCCATCAAGACAATAGTTGAAGCCGTTCAGAAGGCTACCGCAGGAAAGATGTAATAAACATAGCCGCCACAAAAAGGAGGTATGTAACATGGGTATTATAATAGGAATCGACGTGGGCGGAAGCACGACAAAGATCGTTGGTTTTGACCGCGCAGGAAATATGATAACCCCGATGACCGTAAAGGCAAACGATCCTGTTGCATCAAGTTATGGAGCTTTTGGAAAGTTTACCTCCGAAAACGGCATCGAGATCAAGGATATTGAAAAAATAACAATGACGGGTGTCGGCTCGTCGTTTACCGAAAACGGACTTTTCGGCATTCCCACCGAACGAATCAGCGAATTTCATGCCATAGGCCTTGGCGGACTTTATCTTTCGGGGCTTTCGGAGGCGATAATCGTCAGCATGGGCACGGGTACTGCCATCGTTCACGCCAGAAAAAACGGCGTTATCGAATATATGGGCGGTACGGGTGTCGGAGGCGGTACTCTTGTGGGGCTTTCCAAAAAACTGCTTGGACTTTCTCACGTTGACCACATCGTTGAGCTTGCAAAAGAAGGCAACGTCGAAAAGATCGACCTTCGCATCAGCGATATTTCAAAAGACGATATTCTTCCTCTGTCCTCAAACCTCACTGCGTCAAACTTTGGCAAGGTGTCCGAGGTGGCAACCCGTGAGGATATTGCCCTTGGTCTTTTCAATCTTATTTTTGAATCGGTCGGAATGCTTGCCATTTTTGCGGCGCGTGCAAGAGGGCTTAAAAACATAGTGCTGACAGGCAACCTTGCCGAGGTGCCCCAGGCAGAAATGACCTTTGGCGTTCTCAATCAGATGTTTGGAATGAACTTTATTCTCCCCGAAAACAAGGGATATTCCACCGTTATCGGCACTGCGCTTTCTCAGTTCGAGGTCCACGACGGATGCTGCTGACACAGCTTGCGGCGCACAAAGACGTAATCATCGCCGCTCTTGCGGTAATAAACACAGTTGCGCTTTGCCTTTGCGCGTATGACAAATCCGCCGCAATGTCGAAAAAATCCCGTATTCCCGAAAAAACACTGCTCTCTTTTGCCATAGCTTTCGGCAGTGCAGGTATGCTTGTGGGAATGTATCTTTTTCGCCACAAGACAAGAAAACCCGCTTTTTTCATAACCGTTCCCGTAATGCTCGTGCTTCATGCCATCGTGCTTTACAAGGCGGGGATAATTTCATAACGCAACAAAAACGGAGGTGCTTTTTGCATCTCCGATTTTTTTGCTTTTCAGAGAGAACCCCCGGCGAGGGTTCTCCCTCTTTTCAGCCGCAAGGGCTGAAAATTCACCCTTTCCTGCGCGTTTTGGTGTGAAAAGGGGTGGGGTTTCGCACGTGCGCGTGCGACCAAAGGCGCCGCCTTTGGAAACTGCAAACTTTTGAAAAAGTTTGATAAAAACTTTGGTTATTAAAAAAAGGAGGTGCTTTTTGCATCTCCTTTTGTGTTTCAGTGTATAACTGCGCCGTTTTCGACGAGAATTTTTTGTATTTTTGCAACATCGGCATCTTTTGCACACGTGCCGTCACCATGCGCCACCGCCGCCGCAACACCTGCCGCCTGACCAAGACAGCAAACTATCGGCATTATACGCACAGAAGCCTGTGCTTCGTGATCGGCAGAAATACATCTGCCCGCGACAAGAAGGTTGTCGATTTTTTGCGGCACGAGCGAACGATAGGGGATCTCGTAATAGGTGCCTTCTTTAAAGTAGTGATGGCTCGTTCCTGAACCGTCGGGCGAGTGTATGTCGATGTCGTAGTTTCCGCAGGCGATGGAATCTTCAAACTTTGAACAGTCTACAAGCTCTTTTCCCGTCAGCAAGTGAAGTCCGTCTATCATGCGGCTCTCGCGCACGCCGATATCTGCCGCCGTCGACAAAAGCTCGGCGTTTTTAAAGCTTTCGAAGTTGTTTTTGATAAGCTGATAAATCTCAAATACCTGCTCTCTTGCCTCGATCTCTGCTTTTGTTGCGTCAAAGGGATTTGTGGGATCAAGCTTTACCACACGAGTGGTGTTGAAATGAAGAATATTGTCCTGCACGAGGTTGGTGAAAACAAGAACGTCCTCTCTGGGGTTTCTGATCTTGCCCTCTGCCTTGAGCTTTTTGTAAAGCTCGTTCACGGCAGGTTTTTCTTCAACGAATTTTTGCACGTCAACGTTTGAAACTCTGAAGCACAAGGTCATGGGCTGGCAGAGATTGTCGCTTTCTCTTCCGAGATGATAAGGACATCCCGAAAGATACGAAAGATCGGCGTCTCCCGTGGCATCGACAAACACATCGGCATAAAGCTCTGTAACGCCGCTCTTTGTGGCAACAGACACCGATTCTATCTTTCCGCCGTTCGTTTTCACTCCCGCAAGATATGCGTGATAAAGAAGATCAACGCCTGCCTCTTCTGCCATGCGGTTCAGAACTATCTTCAGATGTTCTTCCGAAAAACTGCTTCTGCCCTCCATGTGGCGGGTTTCGCCCAAAAGAGTGCGGATCTCGTTCATTCTGTCGACTATTTCGGTGAAAATACCTGCGCAAAGTGCTTTTCTTTCGCCGTTTATCTTGGTGGTGTAGGGCATAAAGGGGAAAACAAGGCAATTGCACGCCGCGCCGCCCATGCAGTTTGATTTGTCAAAAAGAAGTACCTTTTTTCCGAGTCTGCCTGCCGAAATTGCCGCCGCGGCTCCTGCAAATCCGCCGCCCGCAACGATTATATCGTATTTTTTCATAATTGTATCCTCTCTTTAAAAGGGCTTTTCTTGATTATACCACCTAATTGTGTATTTTTCTGCATTCTGCAAAAAAATATAGACAAATAAATCAAATTGTGGTAAAATAATACATTATCGCATAAACAGTATTCCGAAAGGGGAAATTTGGGAATGTCCCAGAATGATTTGAACAAAAACAGAGTTATTGCCGTCCACGACATTTCCTGTGTCGGAAGATGCTCGCTGACCGTGGCACTGCCCATACTTTCGGCGGCGGGACTTGAGACCTCGGTGATACCGACGGCGGTGCTTTCTACCCATACGGGTGAGTTTTCGGGATATACATTCAGAGATCTCACCGATGATATCGAACCCATATGCGAACATTGGAGATCGCTGGGGCTTGGTGCAAGGTCGATATACACGGGTTATCTCGGCTCGTACCGCCAGCTTGAGATCGTTGAAAAACTTATTGCCGATTTCAAAGAAAGCGATACTTTTGTTCTTGTTGATCCCGTCATGGGAGACGCGGGAAAGCTTTATTCGCTTATCGACGAAAAATTTGTCGGCGGCATGAAAAAGCTTTGCTCGATGGCAGACATGATCGTCCCGAACATCACCGAAGCCGCCATGCTGACCGACAGCGAATATATCGGTCACGGATATTCAAAGGATTACATAAAAGAGCTTCTCAAAAAGCTTTCGCTTCTTGGCCCAAGATACAGCGTTTTAAGCGGAGTAAGCTTTGAAAAGGGCAAAAACGGTTCTGCCGCGTACGATCGCGAAACGGGTGAATTTTCGTTTTTCTTCTCGGATCACGTCGACGGGTTTTATTACGGCACGGGTGACGTTTTTGCAAGCGCACTGCTCGGCGCAATTCTTAACGAAAAAAGTGTTTCGGACTCAATAAAGATTGCAGTGGACTTTACCATCGGCGCCATCCGCCGCACCTATGCCGCGGGAACTGACAAAAGATACGGAGTTCACTTTGAAAGCGAGCTTCCCTCATACATCAGAGCTTTGGGAAAGCTCTGAAAGGAAGAAAAATGGAAAGAAAAGAAAAAACAGGTCTTGTAATGGAAGGCGGCGCCATGCGCGGACTTTTTTCGGCAGGTGTGGCAGACGTTTTTATCGAAGAGGGAATAGAATTTGACGGTCTTGTGGGAGTTTCGGCAGGTGCCTGCTTCGGATGCAATGTAAAATCCCGCCAGATAGGCAGAACGCTCAGATACAACGTGAAATACTGCAATGACAAGAGATACTGCAGTTTTTCAAATTTGTTGAAGACGGGCGATATGTTCGGGGTGGATTTTTGCTATCGTCAGCTGCCCTTCGAGCTTGACGTTTTCGATATGAAGACCTTTGCGGAAAACCCCATGGAGTTTTATGTTGTCTGCACCGATGTAAAAACCGGCAAGGCGATATATAAAAAATGCGAAAAGGCAGATGAGGAGGATCTTGTGTATTTCAGAGCCTCGGCATCCATGCCTCTTGTTTCGACGGTGGTAAACGCTCCCGACGGAAGCCTGCTTCTTGACGGCGGCGTCTCCGATTCGATACCCCTTGAGTTTTTTGAGAAAAAAGGATATTCAAAAAACGTTGTCATTCTCACTCAACCGCGCGGCTACGTCAAGGGCAAAAACAAGCTGATGCCCCTGATAAGATGGAATTTGCGCAAATATCCCGAAATGGTAAAGGCCGTGGCGAACAGACATCTTGTTTACAATGCCCAGACCGAGTACGTATATGAGGCAGAAAGACAGGGAAGAGCCCTTGTTATAGCGCCCGAAGAAAAACTGCCGGTGGGAAGGGTCGAGCACGACCCCGAAAATTTAAAAAGGACCTATGAGCTTGGCCGCCGTGCGGCGCTGTCAAGACTTGGGAAAATAAAAGAATTCATAGGTACGAAAGGATAAAAACCGTGAAAAAGATTGAGAATATAAGTTACGGTACTCTTGATGAGCAGGTGCTCGAAATATTCCTGCCCGATACAGAAGAAAGCTTTCCTGTTTTCGTTTATTTTCATGGCGGAGGACTTGACCACGGGAGCTATCGAGGCTTCGAAAATCTCGCAAAGACACTTACAAAGCGAGGCATTGCCATTGTCAGTGCCGAATACAGAAAATATCCGACCGCAAAATATCCGGACTTTATTGAAGATGCTGCCCTTGCCGTGAAATGGACGGTTGACAACATTTCTTCCTACGGAAATGCAGACAAGATATACGTCGGAGGAAGCTCGGCGGGCGGATATCTTTCGATGATGCTTTGTTTTGACGTCAAATATCTTGAAAACGCGGGGGTGGAATACGATGCGGTTGCAGGATATTTCCATGATGCGGGACAGCCGACGAGCCATTTAAACATTCTTCGCGAAAAGGGAATAGATCCACGCAGAATTATTGTCGACGAGACGGCTCCTCTTTTTCATGTGGGTCTGCGCGACAATTATCCTCCGATGCACTTTGTTGTTTCTGACAAAGACATAGTTAATCGATATGAGCAGACCATGCTTATGATTTCCACACTCTCCCACTTCAGATTCCGCAATCAGACTGTTTCTTACACCCTGATGCATGGCGGACATTGCGAATACGTCAAAACTCTTGATGATAACGGAGAGAACGTTCTCGGACTCATGGTCGCCGATTTTATAAAAGAAAAGAGCAATTTGTGATATGGCAAAAGAAGGATTGTTTTCAAAGATAAGGGGTCTTTTTTCAAAAAACAACGAGGAAGACCCGGTTTTTCGCCGCAAAATGGCAGAAAAACTTGACGGAAGGTATATAAAATACGTGACCGAGCGCGAGGACGGCATAGAAACCGTCATTGGCAGAGAAGGCCATGCAAATATAGTCAACGAAACGGAATTTGCTGTTACCTGCGGTATAACCGAGATCTTCCGTGCAGATATAGACGCTATGGGCGCGTGGGAACTGCTCAGCCTTGAGGGTGCAGTGCTTACAGCCTTTGATAAGGCGGCGGGCAGAGAAAGATCTGTGGTTATTTATTACAAGTATTATCGCTGAAAACCGGCACATTTCACAAAAAATATGTCGCAAGTTTTATTTTTTTAAAATGCGTATTGACTTGCACATTTTTTGGATTTATAATTATATCACCATCCGTCCACCGGCTTTCGGACGGAATTGTACTAAAATTTTATGGAGGAATTTCACAATGAAAAAGATTACAGTAGCTCTTCTTACTCTCGTGCTTCTCTGCACACTTGTGGTTCCCGCTCTTGCAGCTCCCACAAAGAACGCTTTTGAAAACGTTGTTATGAACGGCAACGAAGATGAATTCGGTTACCTTGCAAACACTGCCGGCCGCGACCGTCAGGGCAAGACCATCTGCTACATGGAAGCAAACGGCTGTGGCTACGGCGCTATGGGCGACGCAGTTCAGTTCAAGAACGTTGACTTCGGCAAAAACGGCGCGAAGGAAATGACAATCTCCTTCTCCTACGGCGGAGAAAAGACAACAACAGTTGCAGTTATGGTTGACGATCAGGAATCTGCTCCCGTTGCAACATTCGCAATCACCAACACAGGCGGTTGGGACAAGAAGGCAGCCAAGGAATTCACAACTCCCATCAAGGTTCCCGGCGGCGTTCACGATATCTTTGTTGAATTTACAAACGAAGAATCCGGTTCTTTCTCTTACATCCGTTTCGCAGAAGCTGATGCTCCCGCAGCAGGCGCTCCCGCAACAACAAAGCCCGCAACAGCTCCCGCTACAGCTGACGTTGCAGCTATCGCAAGCGTTGCAGCAGTTCTCACATCTGCAGCAGGCTTCGTTGCTCTCAGAAAGAGATAAGTTGATTTTAACTTAATACCAAAGCTCCGATTCGGGACCGGTCCGAATCGGAGCCTTTTTGTTGTGGCGGCGAAGATATTGCTCTTTACATTTTCGTTTTTTTGTGATATAATGAATTGATTACAATTGGGGAGGTGTGACGATGAAGAGCTACAAAACCGTAAAAGAAGCGACGCAAGCCGAATTTGTCGAAAAAAAGTCGGTCTTCATCGGATATATCAGTCCCGTGTCAAACGAGCAGGCGGCAAAGGATTTTATTGAAAAAATAAAGAAAAAGCATGCCGATGCCACACACAACGTTTACGCCTATATCCTCGAGGGCACCGAGATCGCCCGTTTTTCGGATGACGGCGAGCCCCAGGGCACGGCAGGAATGCCGGTGCTCGAGGTGATAAAGCGCGAAGGTATATGCGGCGTTGTCATTGTTGTCACCCGTTATTTCGGCGGAATTCTGCTTGGAGCAGGCGGGCTTGTGCGCGCTTATGCCAAGGCGGCGAAAATGGCGATCGATGCGGCAGGCATCTGCGAGTTTCGTCATTTTCGCGAGTTTCGTCTTTCGGTGGATTATTCCCATTACGAAAAAATAAGAAAAGAGCTCGACCCCCACGGTGTCAAGCTCGACGCCTGCGATTTTTCCGACAAGGTCGTTTTTGACCTTGCCGTCGATTGCGAAAAATATGAGGCTTTTGAAAATTTTGTCAATGATTTCACAGGCGCATCCGCTCTTTTTGAATATAAGGGCGAGCGCTACGATGCATAAATACAAAATCAAAAACGGAGGTCTTTTAAAATGGCTATTCTTCAGGAAAGAGTATATCTCAACAAAGAGAACGGATGGGGATATTTCGATGCACTCTGCTCGCTTCCCACCACCGAATATTGTGAAAAAAGACGTGCAATGCTTGTCATCCCCGGCGGCGGCTACGGCATGGTCTCCGAGCGCGAGGCAGAGCCTATTGCACGCAAGTTTTACGCCGAAGGTTACAACACTTTTACATTGCACTATTCTGTTACCGAGCACGCCCAAAATCCCGACAATATCTTTGATGCCAAGCTGGGTCTTCCCAAGCCTCTTCTCGAAGCGTCAAAGGCCATGGCGCTTATCCGCCGCGATGCGGAAAAATACAATATCGACCCCGACAAGATCGCTATCATCGGTTTTTCTGCCGGCGGACATCTTGCCGCAAGCCTTGCCACCATGTGGCACCTTGATTTTGTAAAAGAAAACGCGGGCATCGAATACGGCGAAAACAAGCCCAACGCCGCCATTCTTTCTTATCCCGTTATCACAGCAGATCCCGTCACAGGCCACGAGGGTTCTTACCGTAACCTTCTCAACAAATCGGCGGATTACGACAAGGATGCCGAATTTTACAACGTTGCAAAGAGGGTTGACGAAAACACCTGCCCCTGCTATCTCTGGCACACCACGGGAGACACATGCGTTCCTGTCGAAAGCTCGCTTATTATGGCAACCGCGCTTTCAAAGGCGAAGATCCCCTTTGAGGTGCACATCTATCCCGGCGGAGTTCACGGATATTCCACCTGCGAAGCCGACGTTTTGCGCGGCGAACAGACAAAGGATGCCGCACACGCTTCGGATTGGGTAAGAAACGCCGTAAGATGGCTTGAATATACTCTTGGCTGATCTATATAAAGCGCAACAGAGCACGAAAAATGTGGCTAAGCTTCATTTGTTTCAAACGTCTGCTCCGTGTTATTGCGCATGTTTTCGCCCTAAGTTTTCGGGCACAATGTATTTTATGTAAACTGCGCCGTTTCGCCACAGCAGAAGTTTTTTCTGCCGCGTAGAAAAAGGCGTAAATATATCAAAAAAATCACGAAAGAGAGTCATATAATGATAAAACTTTCACCCTCCCTTCTTGCCTGCGATTTTTCGCAGATGAGAAACGAAGTTGCAAAGGTGGAAAAAGCAGGCTGCGACATGCTTCACCTGGATGTTATGGACGGAGTTTTCGTCCCCAATATCAGCTTTGGTATGCCTGTGATCAAGGCACTTCGCCCTCATTCAAAGCTTGTGTTCGACGTGCATCTGATGATCCAGGATCCCGTGCGTTACATAAAGGATTTTGCCGATTGCGGCGCAGATCTTATCACTTTCCATTACGAAAGCTGTAACGACCAGGGCCAGGTTATTGAAAAGATCCGCGAATGCGGCAAAAAAGTCGGTATATCCATCAAGCCCTCAACCCCCGCTTTTGTTCTCGAGCCTTTTATTGACAAGGTGGATATGGTGCTTGTCATGACGGTCGAACCCGGATTTGGCGGTCAGAAGCTTATCCCCGACACCCTTTCGTCGGTAAAGCAGGTGAGCGATATGGCAAAAATGCGCGGCATCACCATCGATATACAGGTTGACGGCGGCATCAACCCCGAAAACGCAAAGGATGCGGTTCAGGCGGGCGCCAACGTTCTTGTTGCAGGCTCTGCGGTGTTTGGTGCATCCGATGTGGAAGCGGCAGTGAGAAACTTTAAGAATCTTTGATGAAAGATGAATTTTAATATGGAAAAGATTTCGGGCAATGCCGTTGTCGGTCAGTCGGGCGGCCCCACCAGCGCCATAAACGCCACCCTTGCAGGTGTCATTTCGGGCTGTCTTGAGGCAGGCATCGACAAGATCTACGGCATAAAAAACGGCATAGAGGGACTTCTTGACGAGGAGCTTTTGGATCTTCGCGAATATTTCGACGCTCCCGATTGCAAAAACCTTTCGTTGCTTTCTCTCACTCCTGCGGCGGCACTCGGCTCGTGCAGAAAAAAGCTGAAGGACGACGAGACCGCGGCAAAAATGTATGAAATTTTCGAAAAATACGACATCAGTTATTTCTTCTATATCGGAGGAAACGACAGTATGGACGTCGTGGCACGCCTGACAGAATATGCAAAAGCTCACCCGGGGCTTCGAAAGATGCATTTCATCGGCGTTCCGAAGACTATTGACAACGACCTTGTTATGACCGATCACACCCCCGGTTTTGGCTCTGCGGCAAAGTATATTGCCTGCGCCATGCAGGAAGTGATGCGCGACTGTGCGGTATACAAGACCAAGGCTGTCACCATAGTTGAAATAATGGGCCGCGATGCGGGCTGGCTTACAGCATCCGCAGGTCTTACAAAGGTGATAACGGGTGTTGGCCCTGCGCTTATATATCTTCCCGAATGTGCTTTTTCGGAAGAAAAATTCCTTGCCGATATCAAAAACGAGTTTGAAAACGGCGAGCATCCGTATATTGTGGTTGCGGTATCCGAGGGCATCCGCCACGCCGACGGCAGTTATGCCGCAGAAGCGGCAATGAGCGGAGCGGTCGATTCTTTCGGACACAAATATCTTTCGGGCACAGGTAAATATCTCGAAAATCTTGTCCGCGAAAAAATTGGCTGCAAGGTGCGCTCGGTGGAGGTAAATATTCTCCAAAGATGCGCAGGTCATCTGCTTTCAAAGACTGACATCGACGAATCGATAACCGTTGGTCGCTCTGCAACCAAGCTTGCTTTTTCGGGCGAAAGCGGAAAAATGGCGGCATACGTGAGATGCGCGGAAGGCGAGAATTACCACTGCGACGTCAAGGGCATGGACGTCACCCTCATTGCCAACGCCATAAAGAAAGTCCCCTGCGAATTTATAAATGAAGACGAAAACGGCATAACCGATAAATGCGTGGAATATCTCATGCCCCTTATTGCAGGCGAATGTGAGATTCCGTATAAAAACGGCATTCCTTGCCATTTCGAGTTTTGAAAAGGCAAACCGATATTATAAAAAGCTATTTTAGGAGGAAAAGAAATGAAAAAATCAATTTTCTCTGTTTTCCTTGCACTGGTGCTTGCAGTTTCTTCCCTTGCATCCTGTACAAAGAAAGCAGACGAAACCGACAACACACAGACACCCGACGAAACCGAACAGACAGGTGCGGTCGTTGATCCCGAAAACAGACTTTCGGGTGAATACAGCCCCAATATTCCTGAAGCTGACGTTAAAAAATTCGAAGGCAAAACCTTCTCAATGCTCATTGGCTCAACAGGCCAGTCTATCTGGGCAGAGGAGGAAAACGGAACCCTCATCAACGACACGGTTTTCCGCAGAAACAAGCTTGTTGAGGACCGCTTTGACATCACTCTCAATATCGTCAAAACAGGTGCCGCCTCCACAGGCGAAGGTCAGCAGCAGGCGACCACTCAGTTCCGTTCGCTTATCGAATCCGGCGATCAGACCTACAATTCTTTCGTTCACGTTCAGCACACGGGTATGCCCCAGATGATACTTGAAAAGTATTTTGTCGACTGGAACGAGATCCCCTATGTCAACCTTTCGGACGAATGGTGGTATGAAAACATCACAAACGACCTTTGCTTCGGCGACAAGATCTACGTTATGACAGGCGACTATGCTCTTTATATCGACAGAATCGACTGTCTGCTCTTTAACAAAGACATTTTTGACGAGCTCGGACTCGAATATCCTTATGAGGACGTTCTTAACGGCACATGGACATGGGACAAATTTACCGAGCTTGTAAAGCTTGGTGCGGATGACCTTAACGGCGACGGCATCATGGCTTATGCAGATGACCGGTGGGGTCTTGTGGGTTGGGCGCCCGAACTTCTTTATGCTCTTCTCGTTTCCACAGGCTATTCGCCTCTTGAAAAGGACGAGAACAATATGCCCGTTCTCAACCAGGACGTTTCTATGGCTCACGAGCAGTATCAGAGAGTTGTTGATATTTTTGCCGACCGTCAGAGCGCGTGGAACGAAACCTCCAACTATATGTCCCAGCGCGACACATTTACCGAAGGCAGAGCAATGTTCTTTGACGTGTTCCTCGGCGGAGTCACAGGCCTTGCCGAAGTTGAATTCGATTTCGGTATCCTTCCTTATCCCAAGTGGGACGAAGATGCTGAATATATGAACCGTTCTTCCAACATGACAGCTCTTACCTACATCCCCGTCACAAACCCCGACCTTGAACTTACAGGTGCCGTTCTTGAAGAAATGGCATTCCAGAGCGCAAAAGAGCTTACTCCCGTATATTTTGATACCGTTCTCACCGTAAAGAGCACCCGCGACATTGAATCCGAAGCCATGCTTCCCATTATCAAGAACAACGCCCGCTTCCTTTACGACAGATTCTATCCCAGCATTTACAGCATGGTAGGTTCGGGTTCAAACACCTTCACCTCGACCTATCAATCTTCGCTTTCGCAGTACGAAGCGGATCTTGAAGATATGAGAGAGCTCCTTCTTTCGGAAGAATAATAAACTGACAAAAACGCCGCCCCTTTCACGGAGCGGCGTTTTGTTTTTTGCAATGTACGATAATATAATGTAAATAATTCTAAAAAATATAGACAAAACGGAAAAAATGTGTTAGAATAAATGTGCATTGGATCTTGCGCGTTTTATGCAAGACCGCTTTGTTCAAAAAAACAAAAAAGAGAGGAAAAAACATGAAAAAGACAGCAACCCTTCTCGCAGCTCTTCTCGTTGCAGCTGTTCCCACAGTTTCGCTCTTTGCTTCCTGCACCGCAAAGGAAGAAAAAAATGATGTCGGCGAAGTTGTTGAAGGCGCAGGCGAGCAGCAGGGCGAACAGGAAGTAGAAAAGGACCGCCTTGACTACGACTTTTCTCCCAACATCCCCGCATCCGACATCGGAAACTTTGAAGGCAAGACCTTCTCTATGCTCATCGGCTCTGTTGGTGGCGTTATTTATGCCGAGGAAGAAAATTCCAAGCCCATAAATGACACAGTTTACCGCAGAAACAAGCTTATCGAAGACCACTTCGGTGTTGCACTCAACATCGTCAAGACCGGCGCAGCGGCAACAGGTACAGGCCAGAATGAAGCCGCAACCCAGTTCCGTTCTCTCATCGAGTCGGGCGACCAGACATACCACGCATTTACACACGTTCAGCACACCGGTATGCCCCAGATGGTACTCGAAAGATACTTCGTTGACTGGAACGAGATCCCCTATGTCAACCTTGAGGACAACTGGTGGTACGAAAACATAACAAACGACCTTTGCTTTGGCGACAAGATCTACGTTATGACAGGCGACTACGCCCTTTATATCGACTCGATCGACTGCCTTATCTTCAACAAGGACATCTTTGACGAGCTCGGCCTTGACTATCCTTACCAGGACGTTCTTGACGGCACATGGACATTTGAAAAGTTCACAGAGCTTGTAAAGCTCGGCGCAGACGACCTTAACGGTGACGGTCTTATGGAAAAGGAAGTTGACCAGTGGGGTCTTGTAGGCTGGATCTACGAGCTCGCTCCCGCTCTTCTTGTTTCGACAGGCTACGCTCCTCTTGAAAAGGATGCCGACAATATGCCCGTTCTCAACCAGAACGTATCGGATGCTCACGACAAGTATCAGAAGATAGTTGACATTTTTGCTGACGGCAACTCTGCATTTGCGGAATCCGCCACAACTGCTATCTACAGAAATGCATTCACCGAAGGCAGAGCAATGTTCGTTGACCACTTCCTCGGTGCAGTGCCCGGACTTTCCGAAGTTGAATTTAACTTTGGTATTCTTCCTTACCCCAAGTGGGACGAAGATTCCGAATACATGAACAGATCTTCCAACATGACAGCTCTTACCTACATCCCCGTTACAAACCCCGATCTCGAGCTTACAGGTGCTGTTCTTGAAGAAATGGCATTCCAGAGTGCAAAGGAACTCACTCCCCTTTACTTCGACACAGTTCTTACAGTAAAGAGCACACGTGACGTTGAATCCGAAGCTATGCTTCCCATCATCAAGAACAACGCTCGTTTCCTTTATCACTCGTTCTATCCCAACATCATCTCTCAGATATCGAGCAAGTCCAACACATTCACTTCGAGCTATCAGGCAAACCTTTCCACATACGAAGCAAATCTTGAAGAAATGAGAGCACTTCTCCTTTCCGAGGACTGATAAACCATACTACCTGCCGCCCCCTTTGCGGGGCGGCTCTTTTTTGTATAAAAGTGCGGCGATTTGTTAAAAAAATACATACACCTGCGATTTTTTTAAAAATATATAGACAAAACAGAAAATATATGATAGAATAATAACACATTTTGGCCTTGAACGATATGCAAAAGGCCGTTTTGTCAAAAAACAAAAAGAGAGGAAAAAACATGAAAAAGACAGCAACCCTTCTTGCGGCTCTTCTTGTTGCAGCTGTTCCCACAGTTTCGCTTTTTGCTTCCTGCACAAAGGACGAAGCAAAAGAAAACGAAAAAGTTGACGGCGAGCAGAATGTAGAACAGGAAGCTGACGAGGAAAAAGACCCCCTCGAAAACGAATTCTCCCCCAACATCCCTGCTGAAGATATCGGCAAGTTTGAAGGCAAGACCTTCTCTATGCTCATCGGCTCCACAGGTCAGGTCATTTATGCAGCTGAAGAAAACTCCCAGCCCGTAAACGACACAGTTTACCGCAGAAACAAGAACATCGAAGACCACTTCGGTATCACACTCAACATCGTCAAGACCGGCGCGGCATCTACCGGTACAGGTCAGGGCGAAGCAACATCTCAGTTCCGTTCTCTTATCGAATCGGGCGACCAGACCTACAACGCGTTCACACACGTTCAGCATTCCGGTATGCCTCAGATGATCCTCGAAAGATACTTTGTTGACTGGAACGAAATTCCTTACATCAACCTCGAAGAAGAATGGTGGTACCAGAACATTACAAACGACCTTTGCTTTGGCGACAAGGTTTATGTTATGACCGGCGACTACGCTCTTTACATCGACAGAATCGACTGTCTTGTATTCAACAAGGACATTTTTGATGACCTTGGCCTTGACTATCCTTACCAGGACGTTCTCGACGGCACATGGACATGGGATAAGTTTACCGAACTTGTAAAGCTCGGCGCAGAAGACCTTAACGGTGACGGCCTTATGGAAAAGGAAAACGACCAGTGGGGTCTTGTTGGATGGGGCTATGAACTCAACCCCGCCCTCCTCGTTTCCACAGGCTACGCTCCTCTTGAAAAGGACGCCGACAACATGCCCGTTATCAACCAGAACATCGAGCTTGCACACTCGCAGTATCAGGTTGTTTGCGACCTCTTTGTTGACCATCAGTATGCTTTCTCGGAACTTTCTGACGGTTCGCTTTACAGAAACGCATTCACCGAAGGCAGAGCAATGTTCATCGACCTCTTCCTTGGTGGCGTAACAGGCCTTTCCGAGGTAGAATTCAACTTCGGTATTCTTCCTTACCCCAAGTGGGACGAAGATGCTGAATATATGAACCGTTCTTCCAACATGACAGCTCTTACCTACATCCCCGTTACAAACCCCGACCTCGAGCTTACAGGTGCCGTTCTTGAAGAAATGGCATTCCAGAGCGCAAAGGAACTCACACCCCTTTACTTCGACACAGTTCTTACAGTAAAGAGCACACGTGACGTTGAATCCGAAGCTATGCTTCCCATTATCAAGAACAACGCTCGTTTCCTCTATCACACATTCTATCCCAATATCATTGGTATGGGAACAAACAACTTTACATCCAGCTTCCAGTCGAACCTTTCGTCTTACGAAGCAGGTGTTGAAGAGATGAGAGAGCTTCTTCTTGCGGAAGACTAATTTAAACCTACAAAAAGCTGCCCGATTACGGGCAGCTTTTTTGTTTATTTTGCAAAATCTGCGACACGCCAAATAGTGCAAGGTGCTGAATAAGTTGAGGGATTATTGACAACAAAGGATTTTGTTGCTATAATAACTGCGTGTAGAAACTCGCGATCGTCTTTTCGCGGGTTAATTAAAATTTCTATACTATAAGAAAGGAAGAAATCATGAAAAAGACAGCAACACTCCTTGCGGCTCTTCTCGTTGCGACTGTTCCCACAGTTTCTCTTTTCGCATCCTGCACAAAGGGTGAAGAAAAGACCGGCGACAACGAAGTAGTCGAAGGCGAACAGCAGCCTGGCGAAGAAGTTGAGGAAAACCGTCTCGACAACGAATTCTCCCCCAACATCCCTCAAGAGGACGTAAGCAAGTTTGAAGGTTCCACCTTCTCCATGCTTATTGGTTCTGTTGGCCAGGTTATCTACGCTGAAGAAGAAAACTCCAAGCCCGTAAACGACACTGCTTACCGCAGAAACAAGCTTATCGAAGACCACTTCGGCATCACTCTTAACATCGTTAAGGGAGGATATGCTGCAACAGGCGGCGGACAGTCCGAAGCTACAACTCAGTTCCGTTCTCTCATCGAGTCGGGCGACCAGACCTACAACGCGTTCACACACGTTCAGCACACAGGTATGCCCCAGATGATCCTCGAAAGATACTTCGTTGACTGGAATGAAATTCCTTACGTCAACCTCGAAGAAGAATGGTGGTACCAGAACATCACAAACGATCTTTGCTTCGGCGACAAGATCTACGTTATGACCGGTGACTACGCTCTCTACATCGACTCCATCGACTGTCTCCTCTTCAACAAGGACATCTTCGATGAACTCGGCCTTGAATATCCTTACCAGGACGTTCTCGACGGCACATGGACATGGGACAAGTTCGAAGAACTCGTTGCTCTCGGTGCTGAAGACCTTAACGGTGACGGCCTTATGACTCTTGCTGATGACCAGTGGGGTCTCTCCGGCTGGACATATGAACTCTGCTACGCTCTCCTCGTTTCGACAGGTTATTCTCCTCTCGAAAAGGATGCTGACAACATGCCTGTTCTCAACCAGGACATCTCTGAAACTCACGACAAGTATCAGAGAATCGTTGACCTCTTTGCTGACGGTCAGAAGGCATTTGCAGAAGCTTCCGATTACAACGCTCAGATCCTTGCGTTCACAGAAGGCAGATCCATGTTCCGTGATACCTTCCTCGGCGGTGTAACAGGTCTTTCCGAAGTTGAATTCGACTTTGGTATCATTCCTTATCCGAAGTGGGATGAAGATTCCGAATATCAGAACAGATCTTCCAACATGACAGCTCTTACATACATCCCCGTAACCAACCCCGACATTCCTCTCACAGGTGCCGTTCTCGAAGAAATGGCATTCCAGAGTGCAAAGGAACTCACTCCTCTTTACTTCGACACAGTTCTTACAGTAAAGAGCACACGTGACGTTGAATCCGAAGCTATGCTTCCCATCATCAAGAACAACGCTCGTTTCCTCTATGATGGCTATGCACCTTCCATCATCGGTCAGGTTGGCAACAAGTCCAACACATTTACTTCCAGCTATCAGTCCAACCTCTCCAGCTACGAGACTCAGCTTGAAGAAATGAGAGAACTTCTCCTTGCAGAAGACTAATTCAAGTTTATAACAAAAAGGTCCTCTTTTGAGGACTTTTTTGTTTGTTATGCAAAGTTTTTTCGGTAACAAATAGTGCAGGGTGACGAAAAAATCAGCTTTTGTTGACAAAGAATATCTTTGTTGATATAATGATTGTGTGGTGACTTGCGGTGTTCTATTGCAGGTTGTCATAATTCCATGCTTTTAAGAAAGGAAAAAACTATGAAAAAGACAGCAACACTCCTTGCGGCGCTTCTCGTTGCGGCTGTTCCCACAGTTTCTCTTTTCGCATCCTGCACAAAGGACGAAGAAAAGAAGAACAACGAAGTAGAACAGGGCGGCGAACAGCAGCAGGAAGAAATCGAGGAAAATCGCCTCGACAACGAATTTTCTCCCAACATCCCTCAAGAGGACGTAAACAAGTTCGCAGGTTCCACCTTCTCTATGCTTATTGGTTCTGTTGGCCAGGTCATGTACGCTGAAGAAGAAAATTCCAAGCCTGTAAACGACACAGTTTTCCGCAGAAATAAGCTTATCGAAGACCATTTCGACATCACTCTTAACGTTGTCAAGACCGGTGTTGACGCCACAGGCGGCGGCCAGGGTCAGGCTACAACCCAGTTCCGTTCTCTCATCGAGTCGGGCGACCAGACATACCACGCTTTCACACACGTTCAGCATTCCGGTATGCCTCAGATGATCCTCGAAAAGTATTTTGTTGACTGGAACGAACTTCCTTATGTCAACCTCGAAGAAGACTGGTGGTACCAGAACATCACAAACGATCTTTGCTTCGGCGAAAAGATCTACGTTATGACAGGTGATTACGCTCTCTACATCGACTCGATCGACTGTCTCGTATTTAACAAGGACATTTTCGATGAGCTCGGTCTCGACTATCCTTACCAGGACGTTCTTGACGGCACATGGACATGGGAAAAGTTTGAAGAGCTTGTAAAGCTCGGCGCAGAAGACCTTAATGGTGACGGCGTGATGACCATGGCAGACGACCAGTGGGGTCTTTCCGGCTGGGTATACGAGCTTGCTCCCGCGCTTCTTGTTTCCACAGGCTATTCACCTCTTGACAAGGACGCAGACAACATGCCCGTTCTCAACCAGGATGTATCTGCCGCTCACGATAAGTATCAGAGAGTTGTTGACCTCTTTGAAGATGGTCAGTACTCTGTTGCCGAAAGCAACGACTATAACGCACAGATCCTTGTCTTCACAGAAGGCAGATCCATGTTCCGCGATACCTTCCTCGGACAGGTTACAGGTCTTTCCGAAGTTGAATTCGACTTTGGTATCATTCCTTATCCGAAGTGGGACGAAGAATCTGACTATATGAATCGTTCTTCCAACATGACCGCTCTTACATACATCCCCGTAACCAACACTGACCTTCCTCTCACAGGTGCGGTTCTCGAAGAACTCGCATTCCAGAGCGCAAAGGAACTCACACCTCTCTACTTTGACACAGTTCTTACAGTAAAGAGCACACGTGACGTTGAATCCGAAGATATGCTTCCCATCATCAAGGACAACGCTCGTTTCCTTTATGACGGTTACCAGCCCAACGTTATCAGCCAGGTTCTCAACAAGTCCAACACATTCACTTCCAGCTACCAGTCCAACCTCACATCTTACGAGACTCAGCTTGAAGAAATGAGAGAACTCCTTCTTTCCGAAGACTGATTGATAAAACAATAAAAAAGGCCACCTTCGGGTGGTCTTTTTTGTTGGGAAGGTTTGTAATGCAATAGAATAGT